>NZ_QHHV01000046.1:0-269314 GCF_003947245.1 Actinoplanes sp. ATCC 53533
TACATCCGGCAGGCGCGACCCATCCGGCAAGCCCGGCCCGCCCGATACGTCCGGCAAACCCGACACGTTCGGCAGACGCGGCTCGTCCGGCAAGTCCGGCCCGCCCAGCAGACGCGGCCGGTACGGCAAGCGCGGCCCGGACCAGACCAGACCGATGCCGAGGCACCGGGCCCGGTCGATGCCCGAGCCATCGACCAGGCTCGCGATGTCGGCGACCAGCCGGCGCAGCACGGCGTCGCGATCGGTGCCGGCCGGCGTCGGCCGGTTCATTCGCGAGATGATTCCGCCGGTCTGCCCGGTGAGCACGTACGTCGTGACGTCGTCGTCCAGGTGCACTCCGACCGCGATGCGCGCGGCCGGGTCCAGCCGCAGCATCGTGCGGGGCTTGCCGCCGGTCGGGGTTCGGCCCGTCTCCACGACCAGGCCCTCGTCCAGCAGGCGCCGCACCGTGGTGGAGACCGATGCCTCGGTCAGGCCGGTCATCGCGGACAGCTCCACCCGGCTCAAGGTCTCCGCCGACCGGATCGCGTCCAGGATCGCCTCGCGTGCGCCGGGACGGCGGCCGCGTCCGGTGACCGCGCCGACGGCCGGGGCGACGTCGCTCATCGTCCGCTCACCGCCACCCGGTCCCCGCATCCATAGGCCGCGCCGCTCGGCCGCCGCGACGGCGACGGCAGGACGGGGAACGAAGCTCCGTTGACGGCTTCGTTCACTTGCTTAAGATAATGGATCGACGGAGTTCGCTGGGTGTCCGCTGGTCCCGGCGGCGTGCCGGCCCGCGCCGCGACGGTGACGACAGGGAGCGATCAAGCATGCTCGAGGTTGACGTGGCCGCCGGGTCCGCCGTCGGCTGCGGGATGATCGGCCTGGTGCTCACCGCCAGCGCACCCCGAGTGGGCGTCGAGCCGTTCTTCATCGAGCTCATCTCCGGCATGGAGGAGGTGCTCGTCCCGGCCGGTGCGACCGTACTCCTGCTGGTCGTGCACGACCTCGCTGCCGAGTTGGCCACCTATGCCCGGTGGGCGGCCGAGGGCACCGTCGACGCCGTGGTCGTGGTCAACCTGGTGCACGACGACGTCCGCCCGGCCCGGCTGACCCTGCTCGGCCTGCCTGCCGTGCTCGCCGGACGGTATGCCGGGCCGGCCGCGCTCAGCAGTGTGGTCTCGGACAACGCCGGTGCGATCAGCGCCGCGATGCGCCTGCTCCGCGACCTCGGCCATCGGCGCATCGGCCGGGTCAGCGGGCCCGCCGAGCTGGTGCACACCGCGGAGCGGTCGGCGACCATGCTCGCGTACGGGCAGCGGCTGCGGGTGCAGGTGCGCATCGTCGAGGCGGACTACAGCGCCGAGGCGGGCGTGCGGGCCGCCCGGCGGTTGCTCGCCGAGGCCGACCCACCGACCGCGATCGTCTTCGACAACGACGTCATGGCGGTGGCGGCCGAGGAGGAACTGGTGCGCTCGGGCGTCGAGGTGCCCGCGCGGGTCAGCCTGCTCGCCTGCGACGACTCCACCCTGTGCGAGCTGGCCGTCCCACCGATGTCGGCACTGGACATCGACGTCCACGAGCACGGCGTCACCCTGGGGCGCGCCGTGCTCGACGTAATGCGGGGCGGCCGGCGGCGGGTCTATCCCGGCCCGCCGGTCCGGATCCGGCGGCGGGGCAGCACCGGCCCGGCGCCAGCCGACCGGCCCTGAACGCCGGGCACCAACCTCGGACATCGCCGGCAAGCCATGCGAACGAACGCCCGCGGCGGTGGACGCTCGATCGATGCCGGGCGCCGACCAAGAGGCGTTTCCGGGTTGGGAAGCCGAATCGCCGGCAAGCCATGCGAACGAACGCCCGCGGCGGTGGACGCTCGATCGATGCCGGGCGCCGACCAAGAGGCGCTTCCGTTGGGAAGCCGACAGGAATATCCGATAGGAAGCCGACGGCCGTTTCCAATAGGGAAGCAGTGCAAAGCAGCCAATGGGGGGTAGGAGCAGGCAGCGACACCCAGCTGAGAGCAAGCAACGACACCCAGCTAAGAGCAAGCCGCGACACCCAGCTAAGAGCAAGCGGCGGTGCCCAGCTAAGAGCAGGCGACAGTGCCCAGCTAAGAGCAGGCGACAGTGCCCAGCTGAGGGCAGGCGGCAGTGCCCGGGGATCGCGGCGGGTAGTTCTAGAGGCCCCAGCCCCAGCGGAGCTGGGCGACGCCGGAGGCGTTGTTCACGGCCAGGCCGCTTCCGCTCTGTCGGGTGAGCGAGTAGCTGTCTCCGGTGCGCAGGCCGGGCCAGTAGACGATGCCCATCTGCCGGGAGCGGGCCAGGTCCGTGGTGGCTGCGAGGTAGGCGGTGAAGACGTTGCCGTCCTGGTTCTGGCCTCCGGTGTAGGTCAGGCCGGTCGTCATCGGGGAGCCGGCCTCGTCGATGATGGTGCGGGAGGAGTACGACCCGAGCCGGTTGCTGAGGTTGGCCGTCCACGCGGCGCGGGTGGTGTCCGACGCCCAGAAGCCGTAGAAGTGTAGCGACAGCAGGGTGCCGGTGAGTGCGCTCGCCGCGCCGACGCCGGTCACGTTGTCGTTGTAGCCGGTGCCGCTGATCAGGACCCGGCCTCGGGGGATGCTCGCATGCCGCGACAGCCAGGTGGAGCAGAGTGACACCCAGGCGTTCAGGCTGTATCCGAACGGCTCGTTCATCGGCTCGAAGTAGACGTTGGCGTTGCTGCCGTAGTCGCCGGTGACGCGGTCCCACATGGTGTTCCACGCGGTGAGGTCGTCGACGTAGCCGTCCTTGTTCGCCTCCCAGTACGACAGGATGACCTTCATCCCGTGGCCCAGGGACGAGTCGATCGCGCCTTTGTAGCGGGCCCACCAGTCGGAGTTCACGCTCTGCGGGTTGATCGGCAGCCGCACCGTGTTGGCGCCGATCTGCTGTTGGAAGCCCGTGATGATGCCGTCCGCCTTGGACCGGACGGTGGTGTAGCTGTCCCCCGCGGTCAGGCCGCTCGGGATGGCCCAGCCGTCGACGTAGTTGTCGCGCTGGTCGGCCCAGTTCACGCCCCGGAAGCTGTTGGTGGCAGCGGACGCGGGTGTGGCGGTGGAGAGCAGCGACGCGGCGAGCGTTGCCGCGATGACCGCACTGATGATGGTGCGCGAGCGTGACCGTCGCATCGCCACTCCAGAGATGTGAGTGAATGTTTGCGTAAACATTGCGCCCACATTTCCGAGGTGTCAAGACTTGGCCGGCCCTGCTGGGCGCGGGTGGCACCCAGCAGGGCCGGCCAAGCCCGGGGTCAGCGGGCCAGCCAGCCGCCGTCGACGGGCAGGACGGCCGCGTGCACGTACCGGGATGCGTCGGAGGCCAGGAAGACGACCGCTCCCCCGAGGTCTCCCGGGGTGCCCCACCGCCCGGCGGGGATCCGGTCGAGGATGGCGCCGGCCCGGGCCGGATCGTCACGCAGCGCCGCCGTGTTGTCCGTGGCCATGTAGCCCGGCGCGATCGCGTTGACGTTGACCCCGAGCCCGGCCCACTCGTTCGCCAGGGCCCGGGTGATCCCGATGACCGCGTGCTTGCCGGCGGTGTAGGCCGGCACCCGGATGCCGCCCTGGAAGGACAGCATCGATGCGATGTTGATGATCTTGCCGCTGCCCTGGTCGATCATCAGGCGGCCGGCCGCCTGGGACAGGTGGAAGACCGCGTCGACGTTGACGGCGCGGACGTCGTCCCAGTCTGCCGCGGTGACCTCCGCGGCCGGCGCCCGGCGGATGATCCCGGCGTTGTTCACCAGGATGTCCAGCCGGCCCAGCTCGTCCCGGACGGTGCCGACTGCGGCGGCCAGCTCGGCCGGGCCGGCCTTGCCCAGGTCGCACGGGACATAGCTGACCCGGCGGCCCAGCTCCACGATGGCCTGGGTCGTCTCGGCGGGGTCGGTCCGGCCCAGCAGCGCGATGTCGGCACCGGCCTCGGCCAGCGCGAGGGCGCACCCCGCGCCGAGGCCGCGGTTGCCGCCGGTGACCAGGGCGACGCGGCCGTCCAGCCGGAAGTTGTCCAGGATCATCCTCAGAGCCCGAGGTCGCGCAGCACCGGCACCGACTTGCCGACCCACGCGAGATCGGTGTCCTCGTGGGCGCCCTGGGTGCGCTGGGTTCCGGCCAGCGCCCACAGGTAGTACGTCGTGTAGCCGGGCGCGCTGACCACGGTGTGGTAACCCTCCGGCATCATCTGCATGCCGTGGTCCCGGGCGGTGAAGTTCTCCTCGTACCCCTCGTCGGTGTACATCCGGCAGATGCCGAAGCCGCCCGCGGGGTTGATCCGGAAGTAGTACATCTCCTCGTGCGCGGCCTCGGCGGGCAGGTTGTCGGTCTTGTGCCGGTGCGGCGGGTAGGTGCTCCAGTTGCCGGACGGGGTGAACGTCTCGCCGACGATGAGCCGCCGGGCGGGCAGGTCCGGCTGGGCCACCTCGGTGAGGATCTGGTGGTAGTTACGGCCGAAGTTGGCCGCGCCCCAGCGCCCGGCGGCGACCCGGCTCGGCTCGATGACGTACGGGTCGACGGCCAGGTCGCTCGGCGCGCTCGGCATCGCGATCTCCACCGGGCCGGCCGCCTTGACGGTGACCGTGCTGCCGGCCGGGATGTAGACGGAGTGCGGCTTTCCGGAGAAGACGTCCGCGCGCCCGCCGACGGCCGGGAACTTCTCCGTGCCGACGGTGAAGCTCGCCGTGCCGCCCAGCACCACGGCGAGGATCTCGCGGTCGCCGGACTCCCCCGACCACGACTGCCCCGCCTCGAGCCGGAGCAGGGTGAAGTCGAGCAGCTCGCACGGGTTGAAGGGCAGCGCGTTGCGCCCGTTCGCCGCGGGGATGTTGCTGTGATAGCGGTAGTCCATCGGGGTGGTGCTCCTTTACCAGTGGTGGGGCCAGTCGGGGCGGGCGAAGCGGGTCAGTGCCTCCAGGTAGAAGTAGTCGCCCCAGAGGTTGCCCTCGTCGACCCCGACGTTCTTGGGTTTGTCGTAGACGCCGTGCAGGATCAGCGCGTTGGAGCCGGGGTGCCCGGCGGTCGAATACCGCTCGATCAGCGAGCCCAGGATCCGGGCGGCCGCCGCCCGGTACCGCTCGCCGCCGTCGGGCAGCGCGTCGGCCAGTTCGATCAGGCCGCTCGCCGCGATCGCCGCGGCGGAGCTGTCCCGGGGCTCGCCGCTGCCGTCGGTGAACTCCAGGTCCCAGTAGCAGACGCCGTCGGCGGGCAGGTGGGCGAGGAAGTAGTCGGCGCAGCGGCGCGACGCGTCCAGCAGCGACGCGTCGCCGGTGTGCCGGTGGTTCAGGGCGAAGCCGTAGATGCCCCAGGCCTGGCCCCTGGCCCAGCACGACTCGTCGGAGTGGCCCTGCTCGGTCTCGCCGCGCAGCGGCTCGCCGGTCCGCGGATCCCAGTAGAAGGTGTGGAACGTCGTGTCGTCCGGCCGCAGGATGTGGTCCCGCAACTGGGCGATGTGGCGCCGGGCCACCTCGGCGTAGCGCGGCTCACCGCTGGTCTCGCTCGCCCAGAACAGCAGCGGCGTGTTCATCAGGCTGTCGATGATCGTCCGGCCCCGCTGCCGCGGGTCGCTCATGTCGCCCCACGCCTGGATGATCCCGGCGGGTTCGAGCACCCGGGTCAGCAGGCGGTCGGCAGCGGCCAGCGCGGCACCGCGCGCGGTGCGGTCGGCGGAGGTCCGCCACGGCAGGACGCAGGACAGGGTGTAGAGGAAGCCGAGGTCGTGAGTCTCGACGTCGATGCCGCCCTCGACGCGGTCGGTGAAACCGCGCACGTGCGCGGTCGCGGCGCGCAGGTAGGTCTCGTCGCCGGTGAGCTCGTACGCGAGCCAGAGCATGCCCGGCCAGAAGCTCGTCGTCCAACCCTGGTTCGCGCCCTCGGGGAGGCCGCCGCCCGCCGGCCGCAGCCCGTACCGCCCGTGCGCGGTGGTGTCGCCCGGATACCGGTCACCGAACTCCGCGATGTTGGCGTCGATCGTGCGTAGCGCGGCGGCCACCGCGGAACCTGTCGCCTCGGCACCGGGGCGGAGGTCGATAGCCGTCATGAGATTGCTCTCCTCGTTCGTCTGGGTTCGGGGATGTCAGGACTGCTGTGCCAGGCCGGGTGCCAGGCCGAAGGCCGCGTTGAGGGTGAACCGGCTGTTGGCCCAGACCACGTACAGCAGCGGGGCGGCGGCCAGGCCCAGCGCGATCGCCGGGTGGCTGGCCAGCAGCGTCTGCAACATGGCCAGCACGGCCAGCGAGAGGACGGTGAGATACCAGCGCCGCACCGCGAGGTACAGGCAGACCCGGCCGGCGTCGCGCAACCGGACGGTCGGCCGCTCGGCGAGGACCACCGCCACGAGCAGCGCCGTGGCCACGAGCAGGGTCATGGCGACCAGCAGCACCGGGATGGCGGCGGCGCCGATCGGATGCCCCCAGGCCGCCCGGGCGTCGACGGCGAGCACGACCAGGGCGGCGGTGGTGATCGCGCCGAGGGCGAGGGCGCGGCGGGCCGAGGCCCGCCAGGCCCGGACGAAGGTGGCGACCACCGGCGTGGAGTGGTCGGCGGTGAAGGCGGCGAGCACGGCGAACGCCGCGCACACCCCCGGCGCGCACAGCGGCGCCACCAGCGCCAGCAGCGGCCAGGACCGCGCCGGGTCGGTCGCCAGCAGGCCGGCCACCAGCGGCAGGCAGGCGAGCACCAGCAGGATGTTGGTCATCAGCACCAGGTAGACCAGGTCGAAGATGACACCGAGGGTCTCGTGCCGGATCCGGAGCCGCATCGTCATCCCTTCAGCCCGCTGGTCGAGACGCCCTCCACGAAGTACCGCTGCCCGAGCAGGAAGATCACCGCGATCGGCAGCACGGAGAGCACCGAGCCGGTCATGATCAGCGCGTACTCGGCGTTGTACTGCGAGATGAAAGTGCTCAGCCCCAGCTGGATCGTCCGCAGGTCGGGACTGCGCAGGTAGATGAGCGGGCCGAGGTAGTCGTTCCAGGTGGTGACGAACGTCAGCAGCGTGAGGCTGGCCAGGGCCGGCCCGGACAGCGGCAGGATGATGCGGCGGTAGATGCCGTACTCGCTCATGCCGTCGATGCGGGCGGCCTCGCTGAGTTCCTCGGGGATCGTCTCGTAGTACTGCTTCATCAGGAAGACACCGAGCGCGCCGAAGGCCTGCAGGGCGATGATCGACCACCGGGTGTTCGACAGCCCGAGCTTCGACATGATGATGAACTGCGGAATCATGTAGGACTGCCACGGCACGGCGATCGTCGCGACGTAGACCAGGAACAGCACGTCGCGGCCGGGGAAACGGACCTTGGCGAAGCCGTACGCGGCGAAGCTGCCGGTGAACACCTGCAGCGCGGTCACCGTGACCGAGAGGATCAGGGTGTTCGCCAGCCAGGTCGTCATGTCCGACTCGCGCCAGATGTCGAGGTAGTTCTCCCACACGACCGGGTTCGGCAGCCACTGGATGGGGATGGTGAAGACGTCGTTGTTCATCTTCAGCGACGACACGACCATCCAGTAGAACGGCAGCAGCAGGCCCAGGGCGGCGGCGGCGAGTGCCAGATAGCCGAGGATCCGCCAGGCACGGTTGGCGCGCCGGCCGCGGCGCGGGAGCGGAGCGCTGTCCGGCCGGGTGCCGGCCGGCGGGGTGTCGAGCATCGTGTCCATCACGCGTTCCTCCGCTTGTTCACCAGAAACTGGACGATGGTGACCAGGAAGCAGACGGCGAACAGCACGATGGAGATCGCCGAAGCGTAGCCGAACTGGTTCTCCTCGAAGCCCTTCTGGTAGATGTACTGCGACAGCACCAGCGTCGACTGGCCGGGCCCGCCGTCGGTCAGCAGCAGGATCAGGTCGAACACCTTGAAGCTGTTGATGGTCAGCATCACCGTGACGAAGAAGGTCGTGGGCCGCAGGCAGGGCATCGTCACGTTCCGAAAGCGCTGCCAGGCGCTCGCGCCGTCGATCCTCGCGGCCTCGTGCAGCTCCCTGGGCACGGTCTGCAACCCGGCCAGGAACAACAGCATGTAGTAGCCCATGTCGCGCCAGGTGCCGACGATGATGACCGCCGGCATGGACCAGCCGGAGGACACCGTCCAGCCCGGCGGGTTGTCCACGCCGACCAGCCGCAGGAAGTCGTTGATCGGCCCGAACTCGGGGCTGAACAGCATGTTCCAGACCTGGGCGATCGCCACGATCGAGGTGACGTACGGGAAGAACGCCACGGTGCGGAAGAACGCCACGCCCCGCAGCTTGCGGTTGAGCAGCAGCGCCAGCGCCAGCGCCACCACGAACGTGAGCGGAATGTGGACGGCCGAGTAGTAGAAGGTGTTCCGCAGCGCCGCCCAGAAGCTGCTGTCGCCGACCATCTGCTCGAAGTTGGCGGTGCCGCTCCACTGCGCGCCACCGAAGATGTTCCAGTCGGTGAACGCGTAGTAGAACAGCAGCACCACGGGGACCAGCGTGAGCACCGCGAAGCCGGCGAAGTTCGGCAGGATGAACGACCAGCCGATCGCCGTGTTGCGTAGGACGCGCCGGGCGGGCCTGCGCCGCGCCGGCAAGATCACTGCCATGAGACTCTCCTGGGACGTGCGAGCACCGATGGTGTTCCGGTGCGCGCCGCGGCACGCACCGGAACACCGTCGTCAGGACCGTGCGGTCTACTTGTTGAGGACCTCGTTCTTGGCCCGCGTCTGCGCCTCGGCGATCGCGGCGTCGATGTCCTTGCTGCCCGACAGCACCCCGGAGTGCAGGTCCTTCAGGACGTTGCCCAGGCCCGCCGTGTGCTTCGACACCGGGTTCTCCGGCCTGATGTCGTGCGTGCCGAAGGCGAACTTGGAGAGCTCGTCGGTGGGCACGCCCTTGAGGGCGAAGAAGTCCGCGGTGACCGCGGAGGTGTCGGCGGGGGTGATGCCGATGCCGGCCAGCGCCTTGGCGCCCGGCGCGCCGGCCGCGTACGCCAGGAACTTCTTGGCCGCGGCGATCTTCGCCTTGCTGATCGCCGGGTTGATGCCCAGGCCGGTCGGGTCGCCGAAGGTGACCGGGGTCTTCGACGTGCCGGCGGTGCTCGCGTCGAACTGCGGCGCGGGCGCGATGCCCCACTCGAACTTGTCGGCGTCGCCCTTCTCCTGCTGGCTGCGCAGCGTCGCGATGTACCAGGTGCCCATCGTCATCATCGCGGCGTCCTGCTTGCCGAACTGCGCCTGGTAGGTGAGCTTGTTGGTGGTCGCGGTGCCGAAGCTGACCTGCGCGCCGGACTTCTGCAGGTCGAGCGACCGGAGGTAGTACGGCTTGAGGTAGGCGAAGTCGCCGCTCTCCGGGTTGGCGCCGGGCGTCTGGGCCGCGGCGAACGCCAGGCTGGTCGACTCCCAGGTGTGCTGGTAGTCGCCGAGGGCCTTCGAGCCGGCCTTCCGCAGCGCGGCGGTCAGCTGCTTCGAGGTGGCCGCGTAGGTGTCCCAGGTCCAGGAGCCGTCCGGGTAGGCGATCTTGGCCTGGTCGAACAGCGCCTTGTTGTAGTACAGGACCCAGCCGTCGTTGCGGTAGGGCACGGCGTAGGTCTTCCCGTCGACCGCGTAGTTCTTGATGCCGCCGGCCTTGTCGCCCAGCTGCGCGGCCACATCGGACACGTCGAGCAGCTGCTTGCCGTTCTGGTAGGTGTAGAAGTTCTTGAGGTTCTTCTGCACGTAGACGTCGGGTGCCGAGCCGGCCGCCAGGTCGGCGATCATCTGGGTGTCGTAGTTGGCAGCGTCGTACTCCTTCACCGAGACCGTGACGTCCGGGTTCGCCGCGTGGAAGCCGTCGGCGAGGGTCTTGAACTCCGGCGTCGTGGCCAGGCTCCAGCCGGACAACGAGAGCGTCACCGGACCGTCGGCCTCCGCCGAGTCGTCGTCGCCGCAACCGGCCAGGGCCATGGACGCCGCCATGGCGACGCCGAGCACCGTCGCTATCGAACGCTTCATCATTTCTCCTTCAAGGGGTGAGGTGTATCGAGGTGGCTGTGGGTGCGCGCGCCGTCGGGCCAGTCGACCCGGACCCCCGCGGCGTCGAGCGCGACCCGGCAGGCCGATGAGCCGGCCGGGTCGTGGCCCGCGGACAGTTCGACGAGCGTGGCTGTCCAGGCGCCGGCCCGCGGCGGCCGGGCCAGCCACGGCACGCGCACCGGCCCGCCGAGCGGACCGGCGTCGTCGAGCACGGTGATCCCCGCGGTGAGCTCGTCCGGCGCGCTGTCATTGACCGGTACGTGGCTGAGGCGCGACCTCAGCCCGCCGGCGGTCGCGGTCGCCGTACCGGTGGAAGTGGTGCCGGTGCCGTCACCGGCGACCGCCCAGCCGCCCACGCGCAGCCCGACCGCGTCGGGGTCGAGGTCGTCGAGCCGGGTCAGCCGCAGCTCCCAGGGGCCGCGGACGAGCGAGAACACCGTGATCGTCCCGGCCGGCCGGGACGGCCCGGAACGGCCGGAGCCGTGGTCGCGCGCGCCCGGCTCGGTGCGTACCCAATGGGCGACGGTGGTCGAACCGGCGACGCCGACCGGCACCGCGCCGCCGTCGATCCGGGTGGTCAGCGTCCGCATGCCGGCCCGGTGCGTGCACTGCCCGTCCCGGTCGATCAGGACCACGGACTGGTCCACCGGCGCGGTCCAGCCGCTCTCGTCCAGCACGGGTGCCGTCGCGGTGGAATAGCCCAGCCGCGCGTACAGCGGGGAGTCGGCGACGGTGGATCCCTCGGTGGCGTGGTCCGTGCCGTGGTTGACGATCCGGACGATGCCGTCGGCCCGGGTGCCGCTGACCAGCCAGCCCGGGGCTCCGACGGCGCGCAGCGTGTCGCCGGCCCGCACTGGCAGCGGCTGCGGCGCGGCCGTCCACACCGGATGGTCGGCCGGCAGCGCGATGCCGAGCATGCCCTTGCTCGCCCAGTACGGCGAGCCCGGTCCGGAGTACGACTGGGCGAGCCGCGGCCAGGGCGCGTGCCAGCCCAGGGTGAGCAGGCCCCGCGCGTCCGGCGCGCCGTGCTCGGCGAAGTGCCCGATGATGCCGGTGGCCGCCTGGCGCAGCAGGCCCGGCGGCAGCGAGGGCACCTCGGCGATGGCGCCGGCCCAGAACGGCGCGGCGGCGGCGAACCGGTAGATCAGGCTCCGGCCCTGCAGCAGCGGCGAGCCGTCCGCACCGACCAGCGTCACGGCGTCCCGCAGGAACAGATCGAGCCGGGCGATGTCGCGGTCGCGGCGGGGCGCCGCGAGGTCGGCGGCGCCGGACATCCGGGCCCACAGGATCGGGTAGAGGTGCAGGGCCCAGCCGGCGTAGTGGTCGTAGGCCCGGTCGGTGCCGTCGGACAGCCAGCCGCCGGCCCGTTCGAAGGTGTCGTGGGTGGCCAGGTCCTCGGCCATCTCGCCGGCCGAGTGCGGACCGCCGACCGACCGCAGGAAGGTCTGCACGACCAGGCGGAACCAGACCCAGTTGATCCTCGGGTACGTGTCGTCGCCGACCGCCGGGGCCAGGTAGTCCACGACGCGCTCCCGCACCTCCGGCGCGAGCCGGTCCCAGATCCACGGGCGGGTCAGGTCGAGGATCAGCGCGAGGGAGGCGGCCTCCACCTTGGCCTGGGGGTGCTCGTCGAGGCGGACCCACCGTTCCGGGGACGCGGGGTCGGTGCCGGTGGCGATGCCCCGGGCGTACCAGTCGGCCAGCTCGTCCAGCCCCGCGCCGCGCTCCCCCGCGATGCGGAAGCCGGCCAGCAGGAACGTCCGGGCGAAACCTTCGAGGCCGTCGATCGCCCGGCCGTATCCGCCCTCGGCGCCCGGGGGCAGGATGCGGGCGTGCCCGGGTGAGGCGTACCGGCGTGCGGAGCTCAGCATCCGGTCGGCGAGGTGGAGCAGATCCGCCCGGGTCGGGCCGGGCGTCGTCGGATCGCAGTCGGGCAGCACGCGTCGCACTCCGATCCCCTCAGATCCCGGGCGTTGGCTCGTTTCGGGGACGTTAAACGCTCAGAATCGAGCATGTCAATGCCTTGTTACGACTAATCGAGTCGTAACCGATCTGATACGATCACAATCGTTCATGACGGCGCGCGTGATCGACGAGAGGCCATGCACCCCACTTCATCGTTCAGGCCGCCCGAGAGCTCCCTGCCCGTGCCTCCGGCCACCGACCGCTCGGTCTGGGATCCGGCCCGGATCGATCCGGCGACCCTGCGGGAGCTGCGCCGCCGCGCCGAGGCGGAGCTCTCCTCGCCGTGGCCGGCCGCCCTCGCAAGCGGCTACGCCCGGTACTTCCGCGACGGCGACCGCGACGGCTACGAGCAGATCGTGTACGCCCGGCAGGATCGCCTCAGCCGCGCCGCCGTGCTCGCCGCGGTGACCCTCGACCCGGTGTGGATCGACGAGGTGGCCGACGGCATCGGCCTGCTGTGCGAGCAGAGCAGCTGGTGCTGGCCCGCGCACGACGACACGCTCGCCCGGCACGGCGCGGTGGTGCCGACCGTGACGGACCCGTACCTGGATCTCGGCGCCGGCGAGGTGGCCGCCCAGCTCGGCTGGCTCGACCAGCTGCTCGGCGCGCAGCTCGACGAGCGGATGCCGGGGCTGCGCGCCCGGATCCGGCACGAGTGCGACCGGCGGGTGCTCACCCCGTTCGTGGCGCGCCGCGACTGGCACTGGCTCGGCCTCGACGGCGACGTGCACAACTGGAATCCCTGGATCCACGGCAACGTCCTGGTCGCGGCGCTGCGCCTGGTCGACGACCGGGCCCGGCGGGCGGAACTGGTCGGCCTGGTCGTCGAGGGCCTCGACCGCTACGCGGCCTCGCTGCCGGCCGACGGCGCGATCGACGAGGGCTACGCCTACTGGTGGAACGGCGCGTGCCGGCTGCTCGAGGCGCTCGAGCTGCTGCGGTACGCGTCCAGCGGGGCACTGGGCGACGTCCGGCTCGACGCGCTGCGCGAGACCGTGGCCTTCCCGCACCGGATGCATCTGGGCGACGGCTGGTACCTCAACCACGCCGACGGCCCGGCCCGCCCGCCGCGGCAGCAGCCCTGGGACGTGCTGCACCGGGCCGCGCGGCGGATCGGCGACCGGGCGGCCGAGGCGCACGCCGCGGCCCACCGCCGGCCCGACGAGCCGGTGGCGCGCGAGCGCGACGGCCTCGGCCGGCTGTTGCGCGCCCTGACCGATCCGGACTGGCTCGCCGCCGCGCCAGCGGCATCTCCGCTGCCGCGCGACGTCTGGTTCGCCTCGACCCAGGTGCTCCTGGCCCGCCCCGCCGCGGGCAGCGCCGCCGGGTTGACGCTCGCGGTCAAGGGCGGCCACAACGGCGAGCACCACAACCACAACGACGTCGGCAGCGTGGTCGTGGCCCTCGGCGGCGTGCCGGTGCTCGTCGACCCGGGCCGGCCCACCTACACCGCGCAGACCTTCGGACCCGACCGGTACGCGATCTGGACGATGCGGAGCTCCTGGCACAACGTGCCGCAGATCCGGGGCACGGCGCAGGGACACGGCCGCCCGTACGCCGCCGGCGAGGTCTCGGCGGCCGTCACGGACGGGTCCTCGGCGCTCACCCTGGAGCTCGCGGCGGCGTACCCGCGTACCGATGTCCGGCGCTGGCGGCGTACCGCCCGGCTCGATCGCACCAGCGGCGCGGTGACCGTGCGGGATTCCTGGGAGCTGGCCCCCGGCGGGTCCGCCGGGCCGACGCTGATCCACCTGGTCGTGGCGGGCCGGGTGAGCGCCGGCGACGGCCACGCCCGGATCATCGCCCTCGACGGCGCCGGGGTCGTGGACCTGGCCTGGGAGCCGGCCGGCGCGCCGGTTACCGTCACGGTGCGTGAGCTTGACGATCCGCTGCTGCGCGATGTCTGGGGCGACCGGCTGACCCGGCTCGACATCGATGTCACGGCCCTGGGACCGATCGGTAGCCTCGACCTGAGCGTGAAGGAGCAGCGGTGAACACATCAGACAAGCGGGGGCCGCTTCAGGTCGCCCGGCGCGCCCAGCTGCTCGAGGCGCTGCAGCGCGACGGGGTGCTGCGCATCTCGGATCTCACCGACGCGCTGGGCGCCGCGGCGGTGACCATCCGCCGCGACATCGCCCAGCTCGCGGCCGAGGGGCTGGTGCGCCGCGTGCACGGCGGGGTGGCGCTGCCCTCCGCCGACGCCGGGGTGACGGTGACCGACGCCCCGGCCGCCGAGGAGGAGCCGGCCGCTCCGGCGTCCGTCCCCGGCGACCGGTCGCTCGGCATGCTCGTGCCGTCGCTGGACTACTACTGGCCCAACGTGGCGCAGGGCGCCGAGGAGGCCGCCCGGGAGCTCGACATGCGGGTCATCCTGCGCGGCTCGTCGTACGAGACGCAGGACGACCGGCCGCAGCTGAGCCGGCTCGTCGAGCAGCAGGGTGTGAACGCGCTGATCGTCGCCCCGCGGATGGACGCGCCGACCGCGGACAGCACCATCGAATGGCTCGCCGGCACCGGGATCCCGGTCGTCCTGCTCGAACGCACCGCCACCGCCGGCCCGCACCACGCCGTGCTGGAGTCGGTGGTGACCGATCACGCCCTGGGCGCGGCCATGGCCGTCCGGCACCTGGTCTCGCTCGGCCACCGCAAGATCGGCGTGGTGCTCGCCGAGCCCAGCCCCACCCGGCCGCACGTGCACCGGGGGTGGCTGGAGGCGGCGGTCGAGTGCGGCCTGGACGCCGGCGCGACCGTCGACGCGCTGGTGCCGGCCGCCAGCTCCCCGGAGTGCGACGCGGCCCTGGACGACGTGCTCGACCAGTGCCTCCGGACCGGGACCACCGCGCTGCTCGTGCACGCCGACGCGGAGGCCATCAAGCTCGTGCAGCGCTGCGAGGAGCGCCACCTGTCGGTGCCGGGCGACCTGTCCCTGGTCGCCTACGACGACGAGGTCGCCGGGCTGTTCAGCCCGGCGCTCACCGCCGTCCGGCCGCCGCGGGGCTCCATCGGCCGGGCGGCCGTACGGCTGGTGGCCGACCGGCTCGCGGACCCCGAGCGGCCGACCCACCGGGTCGTGATAAGCCCCTCGCTGCGGGTCCGCGACTCCTCGGCGGCGCCGCGCCGATGACCCCGCCGGCTGCCGGAACAGCACGATGCCGTGCCGCCGGGATCATCCGGACGGCACGGCATCGCACGCCGTCAGTCGCGCAGCTCCACCCGGTACTGCCGAGTGGCTGACCCGTCCTCGCTGCGCACCGTGATGCGCCACCGCTCCCCGGCGGCGTCCGGCACCGCGGTCACCTGCGCGCCCGGGTCGGTGGCCGTGGCGCTGACCAGCGCGAGGGCCGGCCGGGCGACCCGCACGCGGTAGTCGAGGGTGTCCGGGCGGAAGCCGGCGACCGGCACTCCGTCCACCTCGATGCCGGACAGGGACGCGTCCGGCGAGCGGACGCCCGTCTTGGCGAACACCTCGATCTCACTGGCCGTGATGTAGCCGGACGGGCGGGCGGTCATGACCACCCGCACGGCGGCGACCGGACCGGCCGTGGTGACCGGGACATCGATCACCGGCGTGCCCTCGGTGCCGACCGGCACCTCCGCGCTCGCGTCGGACCAGGTGCCGTCCGCCGCCCGGGCCTGGATCCGCAGGCTGGCCGGGAAGCTGGCGCCGGTGGTCCCGTCCCGGTAGAAGTGGGTGACCACCCGGGTGAGGTCCCGGGCCGCCGGCAGCGTGTAGGTGATCGTGTCCGACGGGTTCTTGGTGCCCGACCGCCAGTTCGACCAGCCCTTCTCGGTCCGGTTGCCGTTGCGCAGCGCGCCCGCCGAGTAGCCGCCCTCGGTGTACGTCGCGGCCACCGTCACCCCGGACTCGACGGCCACGTTCGCCTGGACCGGCTCGGTGACCTGCACCAGCGCGGTGGCCTTGACGGTGCTGCCGTCGACCACCTGGGCCGTGCCCGCCACGGTGACCACGCCGGGCTTGTCGAAGGCTCCCGGCGCCGGTGCCTGCCAGGTGACCGGCAGCTCGGCCCGGCCACCGGCCCGGCCGATCCCGGTCACCGTGGCCGGCAGGGTCGGCCGTCCACCGGCGTACGTCTTGGCCCGGGCCGGCACCGTGCCGGCGAAGGTGTCCACGACGACCACGGCGGTGGCCTGGTGCTCGCGTCCCAGCAGATCGGCGGCGACGCCGGTCACCGCGACGCTGCCCGGCTTGCGCCACTTGCTGTCGGCCGGCAGGGTCCAGGTCACCGGCAGGGTGCCCCGGGCGCCGGCGGCGTAGACCGGCGTGACGGTGGCGGGCAGCGTGGGCCGCCGGCCGGGGACCGTGTACGTCCGCGCCGTCTCGGTCCGCAGCACCGTCTCGTCGGTCACCGCCCACCGCTGGTTGGCGCCCGAGGACGGCACCCAGGTGGAGACCTTGCTGCCGTCCGCGGTGGCGTTGTCGGCCACGTCGACGACGCCGCCGGTGCCCACGTTGACCAGGGTCCAGCTGCCGTCGCCGGTGGTGGACATCATCCACTGGGCGGGCGCGTCCGGCTTGCCGGTTGGGCTCTCCAGCACCAGTTGCCCACCCCGGACCGCCAGCCGGGTCTGCTTGGCGGCGTTGACCACGGCGTACCGCTCGCGGTTGCCGTTGCCCCTGGTCAGCTTGCGCAGCGACCACAGCTGCTCGGCGCTGTCGGCCGCGGTCGTCCGGATGACCACGCCCGTGCCGTCGGCCGACGGGGCGAGCGAACGGCCGCTCGCCGCGCCGGGCAGCCGGTACACGTGGCCGCGCTGGACCAGGGCGGCGTCCGGGGCCACGCCGCGTACGCCGTCGACCAGGAACGTGGTGACCGACTGGCTGGGCACGACCACGGTGGCCGTACCGTCGGACACCGGCACCGGCTTGCCCCGCACCAGGGCGCCCGACGCGCTGGACACCACCGGCGTCACCGTGGCCGAGGAGCTGACCTTCCGGAAGCCGGACAGGTCGAGGACCACGGCGCGGTTCTCCGTGGTGTTGTTGACGTGCACCACGGTCGCCCCGGCACCGGACGGCTTGATCGCCGCCACGCTGGAGGTGTCGTTCACCTTGACGAACCGGTCACCGGGCCGCAGGTAGTGGGTGAAGTTGCGGATCGTGTCGAACTTCGTGTTGGCCTGGATCGGGCAGGTCTTCAGCGTCGCGTCGGCCGCGCAGTTGAACGGGATGTGGATGCTGCCCCAGTTGCCCTCGCCGGCCTGCTGCGGGACGGAGTCCTCGATGGGCTGCCAGAAGACCCACGCCGAGGGCTCCAGCTCGCGCATGTCGTCGACCATCCGGGTGGCGATGCCGAGCCCGGGGATCATGCTGGTGTAGTCGGTGCTGCCGGTGGTCCAGTTACCCTCGACCTCGCTCATCCACAGCGGCTTGCCGGCGGCCTTGGCCGCGTCCCGGACGCTGGTGCGCGAGCCGGTGCCGTAGGTGTGCACGTTCATCTGCTCCACCGCGGCCCGCGCGTCGGGGCCGTAGGCGTTCCAGTTGGTCATGAAGGTGCCCGGGTTGGTCTCGTCCATGGCCGAGACCGCCATGTCGCTGCGCGTCCTGGTCAGTTCCTTGCGCAGCGCCAGCAGGACCGCCTGCTGCGACTCCGGACCGGCGTGCGCACCCTCCTGGCGGCCACCGGTGGGCTGCCCGTCGGCGCCGAGCGTCGTACCCCAGTAGTTGGTGTTCGGCTCGTTGAGCGGGTTGATGGTGTCGAATTCGATGCCGTGCGACCGCTCCAGCCGCTCGGCGACCTTGACCAGGTAGGCGGCGAACTCGTCGACCTGGTCGGGCCGGATCTGGTCGGTGGTGGCGCTGAAGCCGCCGGAGACGTACCCGCTGACCGTCTGGAAGTACGGCGGCGAGTTGCTGAACGCCTCCCACTTGGTCACCTTGCGCTTGATCTGGTCGACCCACCACCGCTGGTTGGCGTCGGCGGCGAAGTTCCAGTGCGCCGGGTTGTTCGGGTCCCACCAGTCCTTGTCGTTGTGGGTGGTGCCGGCCGGCGCCTTCCAGAAGCCGGGCATCGTCGCGCCCCGCTTCATGTAGTCGACGCGGACGTCCGGGGCGTTACCGCCGCCGATGTTGTAGCGCGCGATGTTGAGGTTCAGGCCGTCCTTGCCGAACACCATGTCGACCAGCTTGCGGCGGATCGGCTCCGGGTAGCCCCCGGTGGCGTTGGCCATCCAGACCAGGCTGGTGCCCCAACCCTCGAAGGCCGGCTGCTGGTAGGACGGGTCGACGCGGACGGTGACCGAGTTCGTCGCGTGCAGGGGTCCGGTGACGCCGGGCGGCGGCACGGTGCGCGACCACTGCTGGTTGCGCCCGCTGCCGCAGGTGAACTGCTGAATGTCGGCGCCGGTGCCGGTGGCGGAGCCGACCACGTCGAGGCACTTGCCGCTGTGCCGGGCCTTGAGCTGGTAGTAGCCGTCGACGGCGGTCCACTGCCACTGCTGGTTCTTGCCGCTGCCGCAGGCGTACTGGATGACGTTGGCGCCGTCGGCCAGGGAGGCGTCGCTGACGTCGAGGCACTTGCCGCTGCCCTGGTTGACGACGCGCACGTAGCCCGGCTCGGCCAGCTGGAACTCCCAGCGCTGGGTGCTGCCGCCGTTCCAGGTGTACTGCTTGACCTCGGCGTTGTTCGCCGTCGAGGCGCTCACCGTGTCCATCACCTTGCCGCTGTTGCGGTTGGTGATCCGGTGGTAGGTGGGCGGATTGCCGGTGACCGCGCCGCTGGCCGTGTCCACGGTGACCGAGGGGTACCAGGACAGGCTCATGGTGGTGCTGGTCGGGAAGGCGATCGGCAGCCAGACGTACTGCGAGTTGTTGACCGGCTCGTTCCAGGCGCCGGCCCAGCGGTCGCCCAGGTACAGGTAGTTCGTGGCGGACTTGCCCTGGATCGGCAGCACGAACGTCGGCTGGGAGCCGAAGGTGGTCGCGTCGCCCACGTTGGCCATCGCGGTCCACGGGCCGGCGATGCTCGGCGCGGTGGCGTACTTGGCCTGGTTGGGGAACCAGTAGGAGGTCCCGGAGGTCAGCAGGAAGTAGGTGCTGCCGCGCTTGAACAGCGCGGGCGCCTCCCGGGACTGGTCGTTCCAGAAGTTGCCGACCAGGGTCTGCACGTTGAGGAAGTCCGGCGTGAGCCGGTAGATGTGCATGTCCTTGTTCTCGTCGGCGGCCGAGAGCATGTAGGCGGTGCCGTTGTCGTTGAACAGCGTGATGTCGCGGGACATGTGCGTCCCGAACGGCCGGAAGCTGCCGTGGTAGCTGTACACACCGTCCACGGTGTCCGAGGTCGCGACGGCGGCCCGGGCCTCGGCGTAGTCGGTGCCGTTCTCCTTGTGCATCCACATCACGAACTTGCCGGTGGCGGCGTTGTAGATGACCTTGGGCCGCTCGATCTTGGCGCTGTTCAGCTCGCCGGCCGACGCGCTGGTGAGCACGTCCCGGCGGAACTCCCAGGTCCGCAGGTCGCGGGAGCGGTAGACGGAGACCGCCTTGAACGTGTCGTCCGGGTTGCGGTTCTCGCCGAACCAGTAGAAGTACCCGTCCACCTGGATCACGCCGCCGCCGTGCGCGTGCACGCCGTTGCCGTCGGTGTCGGTGAACTGGGTGCCGTTGGTGATGGTGACCTGAGCCGCCTGCGCGGGAGCGGCCTGCACGGCCACCCCCATCGCGACCACGGTCACGATCGCGGCGAGTGCCGCGAGCATCCTTCTCACTACGTCGTCCCCTTCTTGTACGGACGGGAGTGCGGGAGCCGACGGCGTGCGAGCCGCGGTGACCTCTTGGTAATGGATCCGAAACCAACTGGCCACGCTTAGAGCATGTTCATTCAAAAACGAACTCAACCGAACATTGCCACTGTTCGATGGGAGTGTTGCCTACCTTCGTTCACGTTCGTTCGGAAACACGCCTGAACGAACATCGCGGAGCAGCGTTGACGCAGCTCAGGAGGTAGGTTTACGTTAACATCGCCACACATGAATGGGGCGCGGGTTGACGGATGAACGCCTCTTCCAGGTGCAGCGCCACGAGCGGCTGCTCAGCGAGTTGCGCCAGCACGGGGCCGTGCGCGTCCGGGAACTGGCACACGACCTGGGCGTCAGCGAGCTGACCATCCGCCGCGACATCGCCGCGCTGGCCGCCCGCAACCTGGTGACCAGGGTGCACGGCGGCGCCACGCTGCCCAGCCAGTCCCGCCCGACCGGCCGGCCACGGCAGACGGCCGCCACGCTCGCCATCGGGATGGTCGTACCGTCGCTGGACTTCTACTGGCCGCCGATCGTCACCGGCGCCCGCGCCGCGGCCGCGGCCCTCGGGGTCAACCTCCAGCTCCGCGGCTCCAGCTACGACCCGGAGGAGGACCGCCGCCAGATCGGCCGGCTCGTCGCGGCCGGGCAGGTGCGCGGCCTGCTGCTCGCGCCCAGCCTGGACGGCGCGGACGCGGACCGGATGATCGACTGGATCGGCCGGCTGCCGGTGCCCACCCTGCTCGTGGAGCGCCAGCCCCGGCGCCGCACCGCGACCCCCCGGCAGATCGAGTGGGTCCGCAGCGACCACGCGCTGGGGATGGAGATCGCCGTGCAGCACCTGCACGAGCACGGCCACCGGCGGATCGGGCTCCTGCTCGCCGAGGGCAGCCCCACCTCGGCGTACCTGCTGCAGGGCTGGCGGACCGCCTGCGCCGACCTCGACATCTCCGAAGCCAGGGTGGTGGGTGAATCGGTGACCCTCGACCGCCCGGGACACCGCCGGATCATCCAGGACGTGCTGGCCGAGTGCCGGCGCTCCCGGATCAGCGCGCTGATCGTGCACAGCGACCCGCACGCCATCCGCGTCGCGCAGATCTGCGCCGAGGCCGGCCTGAGCATCCCCGACGACCTGGCCCTGGTGTCGTACGACGACGAGATCGCCCACCTCGGCGAGCCCGCGCTGACCGCCATCCGCCCGCCGAAGAACCACGTGGGCCGGCTCGCGGTCGAGGTGATGGTCTCGCGGCTGCGCGACGGCGACCGGCGCCCGGCCCAGGGGGTGCTCGTCGCCCCGGAACTGGTGGTCCGGCAGTCATCGCTGTTCCGGGTCCGGGCCTGACGGGTGCCGGCGAGCCGGACCGGTTCGGCTGTCCACCGCGGCGCGGCCCTCCCCGGCCGGTGTGCGCCGGCCGGGGAGGGCGTACGTCACGTCAGCATCGGGGTCCAGCCGTCGCGATACTCGACGGCCGGCCGGCTCCCCCGCCGTAACCGCACCTCGTCGTGCCACGTGCCGGGCACCGGCTCGGTGAGCAGGGTGGCAGGCCGTTCCACCATGACGCAGACGTCCTCGCCGGGCCACCACCAGCCGCTCGACCGGGCCAGCGCCGCCCACTCGTCGAGCTGTTCCTCGTCGGATCGCGCGTACCGCACGAGGCCGAGGCGCCGCAGCACGTCGTAGTAGGCGATCCAGGAGGAGTCCTGCTGCCCGTACCAGCCAACCGGTAGCGGGCCGTGCGCCGCGAGCACCGCCCGGACCCGCCAGGTGAAACCCTGTGCCAGGCTGGCCTCGAGCGCGACCCGCACGCCCTGGCGCAACACTTCACGTACGGGCACGCCGGCGTCGAGTGCGTCCGGGGCGGGCAGCGCCGGCCACGGTTTTCCGGCCTTGCGGTGCGGGGACGCCGGTGGTGCCGCGTCGATGTGGTGGGCGTCCTCCAGCGAACTGCGCAGCCGGGACAGCCCGGCGGCGATGTCGCCGGCCAGCGGGGGCCGGCCGGCCGGGCGCCGGGGACGCACCCACTGCCGCAGGGTGTCGTGGGTGGGCAGTCCCTGGATCCGCCCGAGCGCCCGCGAGGGCGACTCCACCCAGTCGAACCGGGGTGCACGGCGGCCCTGGCGACGGTAGATACCGGTGATGGCGTGTTCGGCGGTGGCCCGGTCGGCCGGTGCGGTGCAGTGCCCGGCGTCCCGCCATTCCTGCCGGATGGGGATGACCCGTTCCCAGATCCGGGACGGTGCGGACGCCGGACCCGTACGGGCGGTGAAGGTGCGAAACGAAGCCGCCGCGGGGGCGGGAGCGGCGAGCAGCCGCTGGGGCGCGGTCATCGCGCGAGGGCGTGGAAGCCCTTCCGTGAGGTGATCATGTGCAAAGGATGCCCCTCGCCGCCGCCCGCGGCAACCCGATTAAGAGGCCGCGCAAATAGGGCAGCGGGCTGGCCCGGGTACGAGGCGGGCACGGTGACCCGGAACGTCCGGGTGAAATGCGCGGGCGAGACGTGCGCGATGCGGGCCAGGGCCGCGACGTCAAGCGGCTGCGCGTACGCCCGGTCCATCGCAGCATCCCGGGCCCGGTGCATGCGGCGGTTGGTCTCCTCGACAGCGCGACTCACGACGACATTGCACCGCGGACCGTGGACCTGACCGGGCGGTCGTCAGGGTCCGGTGGTGAAGGACAAGATCCGTTCGCGCAGGTGCGCGATGCGTGGACGGTCTTCCCGGCACCAACTGGCCACGTAGCGCAGGGATCCCACCTCGAGTCGCTCGCTGGACCCGTCGGAGACGGTGCAGGGCGCGTGATCTTTGCTCAGCTCGAAGCCCAGGGCCGGTTCCGTGGCGAGGACAGCAAGCTCGCCTCGCTGCGCCTCGGTGAGCCGGCCGGTTCGTGGCGGTTCCGGCGACGCACCGGTCCCCCGGAACTCTTCCGTCCAGGTCCAGGAACCGTCGGGGGTGATCATCCACTGCCGCGACCGGCCTTCGAAGCCGCCGCCGGTGGTCATCGTGATCGTCGGCAGGTCCCGGGCCCGGTCGGCCACCGGTGCGTCGGCGCACCCGGCCACGAGCAGGACACCGGCGCAGAGGCGGAACGCGGCCCGCAGACTTCTGGACATCACCATGGCCGGTCAGACGATACGCACCACCCGGGAGTTCCCGGCCACGACACCGCAGGTTGTCTAACGCGCTTTCCGTGCGGCGGTCATCCGCGCGGGCAGCCGTTGCTGTCCTGCGGCGTGACCCCCTCCTTGCCGTACAACTCCCCGATCAGGAACAAACAATGCGGCGCGGTGTTCGCCGCCTCCTTCGCGCCGGCCGGTGTCGGCAACCGCAGGATCGCGGTGTTCCGGGTCGCGCCCACCCTCGAGTCCGCGAACGTGATGCGCCCACTCGCACCCACGTGGGCGAACTCGCGATCGCGGAACAGCTGCGCCAGCCAGGCCCGGTTCCACGCCTCGGGGCCGGCCTGCCGGGCCGCGGTGACGACCATGTCGGCCGCGTCGAAGGCGATGCCCACCCGCTCGCCCGGGTACGACGGCACCGCCCACGCCTCGCCGTACAGTTCGGACGCCTCGTCGTGGATCAGGTCGTAGTAGCCGGCGCAGAACTCCACCAGCGGCCCCTTGTCGGACAGCGGCGGCGCCGGGGTCCGGTTCTCCGCGCAACTGCGCCCGGCGAGGACGACCAGGCTGCCGAGCGCGACATAGTCCAGGTTCATCTCGGCCACGAAGCTCTGCTGCCGGAAGGAAGGCTGAGCGACTATCCGCTCGATCGCGTCGTCGGCGACGATCCGCGGCTGAGCCTGCACCGCGCAGTCCTCCTTGATGTTCTGCAGGAAGCTCGAATAGCCCGTCTCCCGGCCGGCGTAGAAATACATCCGGCGCTGGCCGGACGCCCGGGGATCGGGCTTGGTGCAGGGTTTCAGAACATCCCCGCCCGGCAGGGTGACGACCTCGACCGCGACCGTGGTGAGGCTGCCGGCGGCCTTGCTGACCTCGGTCACCAGGGTTTCGACGTAGTCGTCGGGCTGGGCGGTGCGCTCGGGGCGGACGATGGTGAGCAGATCGACCGGTGGGTCGTTGAGATGCTTCAGGTAGCCGGCCAACAGCTGGGCCTGTTGCGGGTTTCCGGACACCATCTGGAAGTAGAACTTCGAGGTCTCGGCCAGCCCGGAGCCGGTCAGTGTGGTACCGATCGTCGGCACGGCCGCCCGTCCCAGGTCGGCGATGGCCCGCCGGGTCGTCTGCACCGTACGGTCCAGACCGACCACGGCCTTGATGCTCGCGTCCTGCTCGGCCAGCGGGATCAGCATGTCCCGGGCGACCCGGTCGGCCGCGGCCATCTCGCGGCCGCCGTTCGCGATGATGACGCGGAGCAGGGGATCGTGCTCGCCGGTCACCGAGATGTTCTGCTGCCGCTGCACGATGGCGAGCCCGATCAGTTCCTCGGCGACCGCGTTGTCGGTCTCGAGGTCGGCGCCGGCATGGGTGAGGCCGCCGAAGTAGATGATGCTGATCAGTGGCCGGTTCCGGTGCGTGTCGTGGATCCTGGCCGCCTCGGCGTTGAGCCGGAAGATCTCGCGCTGGGCGGCCGCGAGCCGGTCGTTGGTGCCGAAGATCTGGCTGTCGTTGTCGCTGTAGCCGACGCATTGCTCGTCGCCGGGCGCGATTTCGGCCAGCCGCACGTCGATGCCGGCATCGGGTTTCGCCTTCAGGTAGGAGCAGCCGGCCTGCCAGTAGTCCTGCAACCGGGCGGCGGGCAGCGCGGCGACCGCGACCAGGCAGGCCACCAGGATCACTTCGAGCACGCCGCGCTGGGCCAGCAGGGAGGGCTTGCCCGGGTCGAGGTTCAGGTCGGCCCAGGCGTCGGGGTCCTCGCCGGAGGTCCGGGCGATCGCCTGCGGCGACAGCGGCTCGGGCAGGTGGATGGTGAGGAACCGGGCGTCGGCCGCGAGCTTCTGCCGCTGGACGGGAAGCTCGCGCTTCCAGGTGCTGTAGGCGGTGGCGCTGGCCGGGGCGAACAGCGGCACCTCCCCGGGCCGGCCGGTTCCGGTCTCGTCGCCGGCGGGAGGAGCCGGTGGCTCGTCGCGGCACCCGGCGATGACCAGCAGCGGGTCCACTTTTCCGGTCTCGTTGCGGACGTCGTTGATCAGGCGCAACAGCGGGAGGCCGCCGTTCTCCTCGCTCGCGTGGTCGATCAGCACCGGCACGTACGCCGTGCGCCGCCACCCCCGGCGCCGGGGCAGCACCGACAACCGCCGCCGGTACGCCTGCCGCAGATCCTCCAGGAACGCGTGCACGAGCAGCTTGTGGAGCTGTCCGGCGTTCTGTTCGTCGAGCCGGTCGGCGGTGAGGCGTTCCGCGAAGCCGAAGAAGTCGGAGGAGTGCTCCGGCACCATGAAGGACTGGCGCCGCATGAACCACCGGGCCTCCGGCACGATGCCGTACGAGCGACGGCCGAACCACTTGAGGATCAGGAGCCGGACGAACCAGAGCGCCCCGCTGAGGCCGAGGGTGCTGGGCCCGCTGTCGCCCTGGGCGGAGACCTGGGTCTGTGCGGCATCCTGGACGGAGAGCGATTGGCCACGCCATTTCCGGAGCAGCGCGACGATCTCCGACTGGGGGTCGCGGTTGCGGGACGGGGTCAGCGTCTGGCGGGTGAGAAACTTGGCGACGCGGTACCGGCGGAAGCTGTTGGGCCGGGTGGAGAACCGGTCCTCCTGGAGGTGCCTACACAGCTGTTCGAGCAACTTCAGCTTGGGCGGCTCGGCTGCGGTCGGCGAGCCGAGGACAACGGTCTCGGCGTCCAGGAGCACATAGGGCGTCCGCGGCTCCGCCTTTTCCAGCAGATCGCGGAATCCCCGGAGAAATCCGTGCACCGACTCCTCCGGCCCGACCAGGCGGATGAGCGGCAGGGGGATGTCGCCGTGCACCGCCATGCTCGACACCCGGGGCAGGAACGGTGGCCGTTTCCGCAGCGTGAGCACCAGCTTCAGCAGTTCGTGGACCCCTGGGAAGACAGGTGGCTTGAACTCCGCTGCCATGCGCGCCCCGATCCACCGTTACTGATCCACATCGAAGCGATGATGATAGCCATCCATTGCTACGGATCGGGGCCACGCGATGTCAGCGAGTAGGCGCGGATGCCGGGCGACCTCGGAAAGGTGCCGACCCCGTCGTGGGGAGCCGGCTGGTGCCCCGTACAGATCTTTCGCGGGTCCCGTCGTAGCCTCGTCGGGGTGAACGTATCGAGCGAGGCCACCCTCGGTGTCGTGCTGGACACCGTGACCGTGCCGGCTGAGGTCACCGTGGACGGCGAGCGGCTGTCGGTCATCGGCTATGTGTGGGAACCGACCACCGAACTGGTCGGGCTCGACAGCGCCGGCGCGGTGTGGTCCTACTCCCCGGATCGCGGCAGCCGGGCGCCGATGAACTGCTCCGTTGACGCGCTACGCCGATTCCTCGACCTGTTCGGCGAGTTCTTCGCGGCCACCGGTGATCCGCCACCGGCGACCTACACGGCCGAGCAGATGGCTGAGAAGCTCGCCGCGTTCCGGCGTGGCGAGATCAAGCCCGCCGCCGGCAAGCCGGACAACCGTGGTGCCCGCATCAAGCAGCTCAAGAAGACCCTGAGGGAGATCGACAGACCCGCCGTGAAAGCCGGGTGGTGGTCGCTGGTCCTGGAACAGGTCGACGATGGGATCCTGTGACCCTCGCCGTCCTGACTCCCGAAGTTGACCAGGGAATGAACGGCAGTTCGCCGACATCCGCCTCCGCTACCCCGCCGAGGCGGCGGCGTAGGCGGCGGCGAGCCGCTCGAGCGCGCCCGGGCCGTCGTGCGGCTTCGGCGGGGCGCCGAGGTGGCGCACCCGGAGCTCGTCCATGAGCTCCTCGATGAACGCCGGGCCCTCGTCGCGCATGAGCTGCTGGCGGCTCCGGAGCTCGGCGCTGCCGGAGGTCCAGTCGAGGCCCCAGTTGCCGAGAGCGTAGATGATCGGCAGCGTCCGGATGCCGGCTTCCGTGAGGCTGAAGCGGGCGCGCTGTCCTCGGGCCGCGGCGCCGCGGGTGAGGATCCCCGCGTCGATCAGCCGCTTGAGGCGGTCGGCGAGGATGTTGGAGGCGATGCCCTCGATCGACCCGGTGAGCAGCGCGCGGAAGTGTCGGCGGTCGCCGAAGATGACGTCGCGCAGCACGAGCAACGACCAGCGATCCCCGAGCAGCTCGACGGCGGCGTTGATCGGGCACCCGGACCGTGGTTCCACGACTCCTCCTTGACAGGTACTTGGCCCCCAATATAGTGGTTGCAAATCGCAACCACTAGGGGAAGAAGGGGACGATGGGCCGCTTCCTGTACTGGATGAACGTGTCCCTCGACCTGCGGATCGAGCAGGTTCCCGGAGACGACGGCGCCGGCGAGTGGATGCGCATCGACGAGGAGCTGCACCGGGAGTTCAACGCGCGGGCGCGATCGCTCGCGGTCATGGTCCATGGCCGGGTCATCTACGAGACGATGGAGGAGTTCTGGCCACGGGCGCGCGAGGACGCGTCGCTGCCGGACTTCATGCGTGAGTACGGCGAGATCTGGACCTCCGCGCCCAAGGTGCTCGTCTCCCGCACCCGCCACAGCGCCGATCACGGCACCCGGATCATCGGCGGGGACGACGCGATCGAGCAACTGGCCGCCCTCAAGGCTGAGACCGACGGCACCCTCGGTGTGGGCGGCGCGACCCTCGCCACCCAGCTGCTCCGGGCGGGGCTGCTCGACGAGCTGCTGCTCTTCACCCACCCGGCGGTCCTCGGCTTCGGCAGGCCGCTCTTCGACGACTACGACGTGCCGATCGAGCTTGACCTGCTCGAGCAGCGCTCGTTCGGGCAGGGCGTCACGATGCACCGCTACGCGATCCGCGATGAGCTCGGGGCCGGCTCGTGCTGAGGCAGGTCGCCGAGGGTGTGCTGGTCCACGAGAGCGCGTTCTGCCAGAGCAACGGCGTGGTCGTGCGAGGCCGGGACGGCGTGTTGCTCATCGACGCCGGGGTCCACGGCGACGAGATGGCCTGCCTCGCGAACGACCTGTCCGGGTCGGGGCAGACCGTGGTGGCAGGCTTCTCGACGCATCCTCATTGGGATCACCTGCTTTGGCACGCCGGGCTCGGCGCGGCTCCCCGCTATGGCACGGCCCGCTGCGCGGCCACTGCCCGAGATCGGCTCTCGGGCGGGGTGGACGCGGTCGCGAAGGCCGCCGGCATCCCCGCACAGGTGCCGCTGGACCTGCTCGGCCACATCACCGGCCTGCCCGCCGGGACGGCACGGATTCCCTGGGACGGCCCCCAGGTCCGCATCGTCGAACATCAGGCGCATGCCCCGGGCCATGCGGCGCTGGTGATCGAGGAACGCGGGGTCCTCGTCGCCGGCGACATGCTCTCCGATGTCCTGGTGCCGATGCTCGACCTGAACGCCGACGACCCGATCGAGGACTACCTCGCCGCGCTGGGCCTGATCGAGGGCGTGGCGGGCGACGTGGAAGTCCTCATCCCCGGCCACGGGTCCGTCGGCGGAGCCGATCGGATACCAGCGCGAATCGAGCAGGATCGGGCGTACGTGCACGCCCTGCGTGCCGGCCAGGTGCCCGCCGACCCGCGGATCGGCCCATCGGCCAAGGACGGCTGGGACTGGGTGGCCGGCGTGCACAATGGACAACTCCAGCGTCTCGCCCACCGCAGCGAACGCAGCTGAGCTGACGCTGAGGATCACGCCGGGGCACCCGGCGGGCCTCACTCGGACAACGCGGAACGGACCAGGAACGAGCTGTCCGCGCGGAACGCCGAGCTCGCGTCGGCGCGGTCGACCCACAGCTGATCGGCGCGGTGCCGCAGGAACCAGCCGGGATAGTTCGACGACTCCAGGGCCACCGAGCCGACCCCCGCACCGGTACGGGCACAGAAGGTGGCGTCCCCCCGGAACAGCGGCGTCCCCTCGTCCGGGCTCAGCCGCAACCGCCACGAGAGGTGCCGCAGGTAGCGACCGTCGGCGTACCGGAACGAATAGCAGGCGGCGTCGTTCAGGCCCGGCACCACCCGGAAGCTGACCCGGCCACGGGTCGCCTCGTCGCTGCCGGCCGTAGCCGGCTCCAGCACGCCGAGACCGGTGGCGGTCGCGACGTACCGGCCGGGGGCGTTCTGTGCTTCGAGCGAGACCGGCCCGATCCGCAGGGATCCCGGCCGGGTGGCCGACGGGACGGCACCCGGCGAAGCCGGGCTGCTCGCCACGGCCGCGGGCGAGGAGGACGGCGACCGCGGCGAGGAGGCTTCCGGCGACGGCACCCGGGCCGGGGCGGCCACCGCGGGCGGCCGGGGTGTCTCCGGATCCGACAGCCGGGCCGTGGTGGCCGTCCCCCCGATCGCCAGCACGCCGGCGGTGACCGTCGCCAGGATCGGATGCGCCGCGACCGCCTGACCGGCCGCGCCGAGCAGACCCGCCGACACGCCCGCGCCGGAACCGGCGGCCACGGCGGCCGGCAGGGCGGCGTTGCCGACCAGCGTCGTGGCCAGGCCGGCGGGCACCGGCAGCAGGGCCAGGGCGGGCAGCAGGCGCTCGGTGGCCACCATCCCGCCGGCCGCGCGGGAGCAGGCCGGGCACGACCGGACGTGCCGGGCGACGCGCTTGCGCCACAGCGGGCCCGGCCCGCCGTCCCACCCGGCCACCACCTCACCCAGCCGGGCACACCCCGGCCGGGCTTCCAGCGCCGCCACCACCGCCCGGCTCACCTCCAGCTGGGCGCGCATGCGCTGCACCCGTACGCCCGCGTGCGCGACGCTCGTCCCCGCCGCGGCCGCCAACTCGGCCCGGGACAGCTCGCCGGCGAGCTCCAGCCACCACAGCGACAGCAGCGCCCGGTTGTCGGCGTCGAGCCACCTGCTCGCCCGCTCGGTCTGCCTGCGCTGGCGGGACAGGTCGACGCCGAGCGCGGTCTCGTCCTCCGACGGGCTCCGCTCGTCCGCTATCCGCGCCGCCTCCTCGATCCCGGCCGTCCGCGCGGCGTTCGCGCCGGAGCGGCGCAGGTGCGTGCCCACCTGGCGGACCGCGATGGCGGCGACCCACGAGCGGAACTGCGCCGGCGACCGCATCGCCGGCAGCTGCCGAAGGACCCGCAGCAGGGTCTCCTGCACGACGTCGTCGACGTCCGGATGGTCGCCCAGGCCGCGCCGGACGATGGTGTAGACCAGCGGCAGGCAGGACCGCAGCAACTCCTCCAGCGCGTGACGGTCGCCCGTCAGCGCGGCTGACACGAGGACCGCGTCATCGGTACGGGCAGCTCGCATCTCACCCATCTCGTTCCCGGCGCAGGCGTCGACTTTGAACGATCGGCGGCCCACGAGTCAACCGCCGGATCCGTACCGGAAAAACTGTTATGGACCGGGCCGCCGCCGAGTCGCTCGTTCACCGTCCACACGGGGCGGACGCGGCCCGCGCCGGCACGCCTTGAGGCGCGCGAAATATTCTGGCAACATTGTCGCCCATGGATGGAAGCGCTCCCAAATCTCGGTGACGTGTGCCGCGTTGTCAACGCTCACCCCGACGATTCGCCCATCCCCAGGAGGATCTCGATGCGTCATCCCACGAGAGCGACCGCGCTGCTGGCGGCGGCCGCCGGCCTGCTGGCGGCGGCCTCGGCCGCCGTGCTGCCCGCCCGGGCCGCGGCCGCCGGATGCTCCGTCAAGTACACCGTGTCCTCGCAGTGGCAGGGCGGATTCGGCGCCGACGTGGCCATCACCAACCTCGGCGATCCGGTCAACGGGTGGACGCTGACCTGGTCCTACTCGGCCGGTCAGCAGGTGACGCAGGCCTGGAACGCCGCCGTCGGGCAGAGCGGCGCCCAGGTCACCGCCGGCAACCTCGGCTACAACGCCGCCATCGGCACGAACGCGACCGTGTCGTTCGGCTTCAACGGCTCCTGGACCGGCAGCAACCCGGCGCCCGGATCCTTCGCGCTCAACGGTGTCACCTGCACCGGCGGCACCACGACCCCCACCACGCCGCCCACCTCTCCCCCGACCTCCAACCCGCCCACCGGCACCCTGCCGAGCAGCTTCCGGTGGACTTCCACCGGCCCGCTGATCGGGCCCAAGAACGACGGCCGCGGCATCGCCGGGATCAAGGATCCCTCGGTGGTGTTCTTCAACGGCCGCTACCACGTCTTCGCCAGCACGGCGCGGGCCGCCGGCTACAACCTGGTCTACACCAGCTTCACCGACTGGAGCCAGGCCGGCTCGGCCCCGTTCACCTACCTCGACCAGTCAGCGATCGGAACCGGCTACCGGGCCGCGCCGGAGGTGTTCTACTTCGCGCCGCAGCGGCTGTGGTATCTCGTCTATCAGACCGGCAACGCCTCCTACTCCACCAACCCGGACATCGGCGATCCGAGCGGCTGGAGCGCGCCCCGGCACTTCTACAGCGGCATGCCCCAGATCATCCAGCAGAACATCGGCAACGGCTACTGGGTCGACATGTGGGTGATCTGCGACAGTGCCACCTGCCACCTGTTCTCCTCCGACGACAACGGTCACCTCTACCGGTCGCAGACCTCGCTGGCGAGTTTCCCGAACGGGATGAGCGAGCCGGTCATCGCCATGCAGGACGCCGATCGCAACCGCCTGTTCGAGGCCGCCAACGTCTACCGGGTCGGCAGCCGCTACCTGATGGTGCACGAGGCGATCGGCAGCGACGGCCGCCGCTACTTCCGGTCCTGGACCGCGTCCGCCGTCGCCGGGCCCTGGACCGCCCTCGCCGACACCGAGAGCAACCCGTTCGCCCGGGCCAACAACGTGACCTTCTCCGGCACCGCCTGGACCCGCGACATCAGCCACGGCGAGATGATCCGCAGCGGCTACGACCAGAACCTGGACATCAGCGCCTGCCAGCTGCGGTACGTCTATCAGGGCATGGACCCGAGTTCCTCCGGCGAGTACAACGCGCTGCCGTGGCGGCTCGGCCTGCTCACCCAGACCAACTCGACGTGCTGACGCCGTGGACGCGACCCGGTGATCAGGTCGACGCCGGCGCCGGGGAGGTGCGTGCCTCGTCGGGCGCGGTCGTCGCGCCCATGAGCTCGTTGCACCACGACATCGCGGCGAGGTAGGCCTTGACGGCCCCACCGGGGTTGAGGATGCCGGCGAGGCCGACCGCGTCACCGTTCTCGTAGTCGCGGACGACCTTCAGCACGTGTCCCAGCCGGCCCACGCCGTCGGCGAGCGCCGCACTGACCTCCTCCGACAGGGGCAGCTGCTGCGCCAGCTCGGCCGGCGGCTGCCCGATCAGCTCGGCGACGCCGGAGAGCAGCCCCACGCTGAAGGCCACATCACCGGAGATGTCGAGCCGCTGGGCCACCGTCTGGCACATCCGGGCCCGGGTCATGGTCGCGACGAGCTGGCTCTCCGTGCCCTCGGCCAGGTCGCTGACCAGCATGAGGGTCACCCAGTGCCGGATCGTCGGCAGGCCCAGCAGGACCGCGGCCTCCCGGATCGACGACACCCGGGCCGTCAGGCCGGACGCCGCGGAATTGGTGGCCTGCAGCAGGCGGTAGGTGAGCACGGGGTCGGTGGCGATGAGCGTGACGACCTCGTCGAAGTCGACCTCCGCGGCGGCGAGCGCGCTGACCAGCCGCAGCCGGCTCAGCCGGGCCGGTGAGAGCCCGACCATCGAGACCACGTGCGGGCGGCCGAGCACGTGGCCCTGGAAGAGGGTGAAGCCCAGGTCGAAGGCCCGGTGCAGCTGTTCCTCCGTCTCCAGGCGCTCGGCGATCAGCTGGACGTTGGGATGCTCCTCGCGGCACCGACGCGCGATGCCGGCCACGTCCACCCCGTTGCCGAGAACATCGATCTTCACGTACGTGGCCAGCGGGAGCAGGCGGTCGTGTCCCCCCGGCGTGTAGTCGTCCAGGGCGATGGTGAAACCCCGGCCCACCAGCTCCTCGACGCCCGCGACGACCGCGTCGTCCACCTCGACGGTCTCGATGATCTCCAGCACGGTCTGGTTCGAGTCGAACGGGATCGGCAGCTCGCCGACGAGGAACTCCCGGGTGATGTTGATGAAGCACGCCCGGCCGCCGACCAGTTCGTGGAGCCCGAAGTCGGTGAACGCGGCGACTATCACCCGGCTGGTCGCGTCCGCCGAGCGGCGTGCTGCCTGGGTGGCTCCGGCTGTGTCGCGGAACAGCAGTTCGTAGGCGACGACGTCGCCCAACCGGTCATAAATCGCCTGCCGCCCCACGTGGACGAGGGGCGGCTCCGCTTTCCTGGGTTCCACCTGACCAGGCTAACGACGCACGGGGACCTCGCGTGGCGAAACGGCCGCCCGTACCCCCATCTCAGTCGCCGGCCCGGGTCGCGCTCTGGGCGAGCAGCCGATGAAGCTCGCCGAGCAGCGTGTCCGTCTCGAAGGGCTTGCGGATCAGCGGGGCGTCCGGCGGCAGCTGCTGGCCTCCGGGGGTGGGCCCGTTGGTGTAGCCCGACATGAACAGCACCGGCAGCTCCGGGCGGTGGTTGCGCAACTCGGCGGCGAGTTGGGTGCCGGACATGCCCGGCATGATGATGTCGGTGAGCAGGGCGTCGACGATCAGGGACTCCTCCAGGCACATCTTGAGCGCCTGCTGCGGGTCCGCCGCCGAGTGCACCCGGTAGCCCGCCTTGGTCAGGATCCGGCAGACGATGTCCCGGACGGCCTGCTCGTCCTCGACGACCAGGATCCGCTCGCCGCTGCCGGACGCGCGCACGGCCGGAACGGTGCTGACCGGCGACACGGCGGTCGCGCTCACCGGCAGGCAGACGCGCAGGGTGGTGCCGTAGCCGACCCGCGACTCGAGGCTGATCGTGCCGCCCGCCTCGGTCACCGCGCCGTACGCCGTGGCGAGGCCGAGGCCCGTGCCCTGGCCGCGCCCCTTGGTGGTGTAGAACGGCTCGAAGGCGCGGGCGGCGACCTCCGCCGACATGCCGCAGCCGGTGTCGGTGATCGTCAGGTAGACGGCGGGGATGTCACCCTGACCGGTGGCGCCGGCGATGGCGGCCGCGAGGCCCGTCGCGATGGTCAGCTGCCCGCCGGAGGGCATCGCGGCGCGGGAGTTCACCAGGGCGTTCATCAGCACCTGCTCCAGTTTGCTGCGGTCCATGGCCACCGCGGGCAGCGTCGGTTCGAGGTGCGTGGCGACCTCGATGTCCTCGCCGAGGGTGCGGCTGAGCAGCCGCTGCATGTCGGCGACGACGGCGTTGAGATCGAGCACCTCCGGCTGGGACGGCTCCAGCCGGCTGAAGATGAGCATCTGGCGGGTGAGCCCGCTGCCGCGGCCGGCCGCCTGCTTGATGCCCTCGAGGTCGGCCCGGCCGGGATGCTCGGGCGCCAGTTCCTCGCTGAGCATGTCGGCGTACCCGGCGATCACCGCGAGGAGATTGTTGAAGTCGTGGGCGATGCCGCCGGCCAGCTGGCCGAGCGAGTCCAGCCGCTCCGCCTGGCGCAGCTGGCGTTCCAGTCCGGCCCGTTCCTGCTCGGCGGTCACCCGCTCGGTGATGTCGCGCAGGATGCCCTCGACGGCGACGGGCCGGCCGGCCGCGTCGGTGATCGCGACCGCCCGCTGCTCGGTCCACACGACCTCGCCGGAGGACCGGCGCCAGCGGAAGGTCAGCGTGCCGGGCAACGGCGATCCCCAGGACTGCTCGATGATCGGCCGGTCCTCGGGCTCCAGGAGCCGGAAGATCAGTTCCGGGTCCGCGTAGAAGTCCTCGGGGCGGTGGCCGGTGACCGACTCCACGGCGGGGCTGAGATATTCCATCGCCGGCTCGGGGATGCGCCGGTACCGGAAGATGATGTCCTGCGCGTGCTCGGCCAGCAGGCGGAACCGCTCCTCGCTGTCGCGCAGCGCCGCCTCGGCCCGCCGCCGCTGCCGCCGGTCCGCGGCCTCGCGCAGCTCCCGCTGGACCGCCGGCCCGAGCCGGGTGAGCCGGTCCTTCAGGACGAAGTCGCGGACGCCGGCGCGCATCAGGGCCGCCGCCGTCTCCTCGCCCACCTGTCCGGAGACCAGGATGAACGGGATGTCCGCGTCGCGGGCGCGCACCTGTTCGAGCGCGTCCTCGGCGCGGAACCCCGGCATGTTGTAGTCGGAGATGACCACGTCCGGCAGTCGCTCGGTGAGCGCGGCCTGCAGGCCGGGCGCGGTGTCGGCCCGGGTGGAGGTGACGACCAGCCCGGCCCGGCTGAGCTGCCGGACGATGAGGATGGCATCGTCGGCGCTGTCGTCGACGACGAGCACATGAATCTCCGCCATCGCCGATCAGCCGTCCCGGGTGGGCGGTGCCGGCTGATTGACCACCAGCCAGTACATGCCCAGCACGTTGGCCGCGGAGACGAACTCCTCGAACACGACCGGCTTGCGCACGAAGCTGTTGGCGCCGAGCCGGTAGCTCTCCACGATGTCGCAGTCCTCGCTCGAGGTGGTGAGCACGACCACCGGCAGCAACCGGGTGCGTGCCTCCCCGCGAATGGTGCGCAGCACCTCCATGCCGTCGACCTTCGGCAGCTTGATGTCGAGCAGGATCAGCGCCGGCCGCAGCGGCGGCCCGCCGTCGGACGAGAACAACAGCCGCAGCGCCTGCTCGCCGTCGCGGGCCACGACGATGTCGTTGCGGATGTGGTTCCTGGCGAAGGCCCGCAGGGTGAACAGCACGTCGTCGGGGTTGTCCTCCACCAGCAGGATCGGGCCGCCGGTCATCGGATCACCCAGCCCGCGGGCGCCGGCGAGAGGCTGAACCGGAAGGTGGCACCCGCGCCGGGCTCGCTCTGCGCGCAGATCTGCCCGCCGTGCCGGGTGACGATCCGGTGCACGATGGCCAGCCCGATCCCGGTGCCCTCGAAGTCGGCGGTGGAGTGCAGCCGCTGGAACGGGTCGAAGAGCTTGTGCGCGTACCGCATGTCGAAGCCGGCGCCGTTGTCCCGCACCGCGAAGACATCGACGCCGTCGTGCTGGTGCCGGGACAGCGAGATCTCCGCGCGCTCCCGGTGCACGGTGAACTTCCAGGCGTTGCCCAGCAGGTTCTGCAGCACGAGCCGGATCAGGTGCGGGTCGCCCTGCACGGCCAGGCCGTCGGGGATGACGAGGTCGAGGACGCGGTCCCGGTCGGTGGCCCGCAGCTCCGTCGCCACCTCCTGGGCCAGGGCGGTGATATCGGTGGGTGCGCGGTGCAGTTCCCGGCGGGTGGCCCTGGACAGGTCGAGCAGGTCGTCGATCATCTGCGCCATGCGGGCCACGTTGGTCTGGATCCGGCCCAGATGCTGGCGTGCCTCCTCCGCCAGGGCGTCGCCGTAGTCCTCGAGCAGGATCTGGCTGAAACCCTCCACCGAACGCAGCGGCGCCCGCAGGTCGTGGGAGACCGAGTAGGCGAAGGCGTCGAGCTCCTGCGTCGAGGCCTCCAGCTCCGCCGTACGCTCCCGGACCCGCATCTCCAGTTCCTCGTTGAGCCGGCGCACCTGCTCCTCGGCCTGTTTCCGCTCCGTGATGTCGGTGGAGATGCCGCAGACCGCGTACGACCGGCCGGACGCGTCGGTGAGCGGAAACTTCACCGTGACGTAGGTGCGCAGCCCGTCGTCGCTGGGGGCCTGCTCCTCCATCTGCACCGGGAACCCGCGCGCGAACGCCCGCAGGTCGTTGGCACGGAACTCGTCGGCGATGGCCTCCGGGAACAGGTCGTGGTCGGTCATCCCGACGATGTCCTCGCGCCGCAGCTTGAACAACCGCTCGTACTCCCGGTTGACCAGCAGATACCTGCCGTCGGCGTCACGCATGTAGATGACGGCCGAGGTGTGGTCGATGAGCGCCATCAGATGCTCGTGCTCCACCCTCATCGGCGCCGCGGGACCCGACGCGGGGCGTTGAGTGCCGACAGTGCTTGGACGCTCCACCGCCTACCCCCGAGTAGTGGCGGGTGGCACCGTCATCGCCTGGCCACCTCCGCGGGCCGCCAGCGACACCGCGACCGACGCTGCCGTTTCAGATGGTGACCGTACCCCGGCATCGGGGGTGTTTGTGACGGTTTCGCCGGTCAGCACCGGCCGGAGCGGCGCGAGCACGTGCTCGCGGCGGGCCCGGGTCAGCCGTTCCAGGAACGTCTCGGTCATGCCCGTGGTGCCCGACCGGTTGGACACCAGCGGCTGGTCACCCAGGCCCGCCTCGTCGCGCCGCCGCTGCGGCTTGAACAGGAACTTCTTGCTCAGCATCAGGTGCGCGCCGGCCACCCGGGCGTGTTCGTTCAGCAGCCCGTACCAGTCGGCGAGCGCGGGATGGCGCCCGACGAGCCGGCGCAGCCCGGCGAGGTCCAGGTCCGCCAGCGCGGCGGCGTCGACGTTCAGCGCCGCCAGCAGCCGCTGCGGGAGCGTCGGCTGGGCCATCAGCGCCTCGATCGCGGCGCGTTCGCCGGCCAGCAGCGCGGGGAACAGCCGGCGGACGTGCCCGGCGTAGCCGGCCATCCCGATGCCGAGCAGGAAGTCACGCTTGAGCGCCTCCGGATCGAGCGCGCCGCTGGGCGGGATGTCGTCCGGCAGCCAATGGACGGCGAACTGGCGGAACACATCCATGAAGTGCTCGGCCGGCATGCTCCGCTCCGGCGGCAGCGCCGCGAAGTCCAGGAAGAGCTGCCGCAGCGCCTGCAGCAGCGCCGTGGCCAGCCGCACCCGCAGGACGGCGTCGGCGGCGTCGAGCCTCGTGCCGGCGCAGGTCAGCGGTTCCAGCAGGTCGTTCACCGCGGTTTCGAGCGCCTCGCCCCGCTTGACCAGCAGGAAGAACCGCTCCTCCGCGCGGCTGCCGGTGTAGCTGCGGATCCGGCCGTCGTCGAATTCACCGGGCAGGCTCGCGAGCAACTCGCCGTCGAGGCGGACCTGCACGGTTCCCACGTTCCAGCGCACCAGCGACGCGTAGCTGTCGCGATGGCAGTGGCCGGTGCCGGTCCGGTCGGCCAGGGCGGCGAAGTACGCCTGGAACGGCACCGCGCTCTCGCCGACCACCAGCCCGGCGAACGCCCGCTGCGGGTCCTCCTTGCCGCCCGGTACGCGTTCCTGGAAGTGCCGGGCGACCGAGGCGCCGGCGAAGCCGAGGTTCACGAGCAGTTGCCGGGCCTGCGGGCGGTCCAGTCGCTCGGGACCGGGCAGCATGGGCAGCACGTCGAGGCACATCGCCTCGGTCAGCGCGACGGGTGACAGGTCGTCGGCCAGGATCGCCCGGTTCTGGCGCGGAAGCTCCTCCAGGGTCCACTTGCTCACCTGTGTCAACTCCACCATCACCACCCCCTCCGGAGGCCTCGTTCAGGTTGTCGGGCGTGGCGCCGACGACCTGAGCGAACCCTGGCCGGATTGCCGCCCCCGCGAATGTTTGCCGAAAAGCAAACACCCTGAGTAAAGGTCGAGTTACCCTCCGTGAACGGCGCCAACCGCGATCGGGACGGCCGGATCTCCCCGGCCGCCCCGATCCCGCCTCCATGGCCGTGACGCTGCACGGACCGTCGCCCGGCCGCGTGGAATGCCGCGGGCGTGGACAGCGGCCGGGCGGTGAGATGGCTCTGCCGTGGGCGGTCGACCCGCGCTCAGGGGTCCGCTTCAGAAGGCCACTGACAGTTTCCCCATCGCCGCCTCCGCCAGGACGAGCTGATCGTAGGCGCCCACGAGGCCGAGCACCCGCTTCGGCGTCGGCAGCTCCTCCCGGCAGGCGGCCCGGAGCAACTGCTCGACCAGGGCGGCGTGCCATTGCCAGCGTTGCTCCTCCGCCATCAGCGGGAGCAGGGCCGGGCGCTGCTCGACGACCCATCGCAGGGCGGCGACCGCGGCGGGGTTGCGCGGGTCGTCCGGGATGGCCTCGAACCGGCTGAGCAGGCCCAGCGTCGTCCGCCACGCCGGCCAGCGGTCCCAGAAATGGCCCTCCGCGAGCGGATCCAGGCACCGCATGACGATGTCCGTGGTGAAGCGGGCGACGTCCATGGCCCAGTGCTGGGACCGGTGCGAGGCCAGGTCGACGACGCAGGGCTGGGGATGCTGCTCCTGGAGCACCAGGACGTTGCCGCCGTGCAGGTCGGCATGCTGCGCGACCGTCCGCAACCGGCCCGGGCAGCGGTCCGGCTCGACCCCGAGGATTCGGCCGTAGCGCACGAAGGCCCCGATGGCCTGCACGATCTCGCCGGGGTTGTCGACCCGTGCGGCGCGAGTCTCGCTCAGCAGCGGCCGCAGCTGTGCTACAGCTTGCCGGACGCGGTTTCTGCGGAATGCCGGGAGGAAGAAGGCATCGATCGCCCGCTCCGCGGCGAGAGTGGATCTCCCGTACGGGCGAGCGAGCCCGTGACCCAGGAAGAGCGCACTGAGCACGCCCGGAACCTGGCCGGCCGACCGCGGATCACACAGCCAGGACCGCAGCGTCACCGCGTCCGCCGCGAAGGCCATGGCGATCGCGTGCCACCCCGCGTGCGACACGGGATGCCGGGAGAGATAGCCGATGATCAGATTGCTGCCGTAGGCGCCGCCGACATGCCGCGCGTTCGCCAGTTCGCGCTTGAGGATCTTGCGTTTGTCGGACAGCTTCAGCAGCCAGGTTCGCTGGAGGCCGTTGGCCATCGTGAGATCGGCCCGCAGGACGTGGGCCCCCGAGGCGCCGGGGGCGACGTATCCGAGCTTCGCCCGCTCGACCCGATGCTCGGCGAGATCGGCCGCCAGATCGACGATGAGCAGGCAGAGATTGGGCCTGCCGACGTCGTCGATGACGGTCAGCACCCCGGGCTCATCGCTCTCCTCCAGGTCGAGGGCGAGGGGGATGAGTTCCCGGCGGCTGAGCTCGTCGTGGATGACCTTGGCGAGCCGCTTGATCCCGGCCGTTCTGGGCGCGAGCTCCGACCACCGCAGCACCTTGTCGGCGCCGGCGCCCTTCGCCCGCCGTTCCAGATCGTCGTCACCGGCGGACTGCAGGAGGGCGATCACCAGCGCGGGGTGCTGACTGTCCGCCAGCCGTTCGCGACTGCGAATCGTTGCGATGATCTCCAGCCCGCGCGGTTCCAGTCTGTCCTCGCGCCCGGGCGAGGGGTAGAGCAGGTTGACGATGACGACCTTGTAGGCGGACGCCGTCTCGACGAGCCGGGCGGTCTCGGCGATCTCCTCGCTCCTGACGACCTGGGCTGTGCACCGCTGGGACTCGAGGGCTTGCCGCAAGGGAGTGGTCAGCAGCAGCCACTGCGCACGGCCGTCCGCGAGCAGCACCGGCACATGCCTGTTCACGGCGGCGCCGTTCACGTCGTCCCGCCGTCCGCGCCGTGCGGCTCCCAGCGGACCAGGGTCAAGGTGATCACGAGTTCCCCGGTCGTGGCCTCCGCGTACTGCAGCGCTCCGTCGAAACTCGACAGCAGACGGCCGGCCCGGTCGATCGCCGCCGTCTTCGACACCGCGTCCGGCATCCGGGGAAGCCGGAATCGGATCCGCACCTCGCCGGCGCCCGTCCCGACATCGATCGCGACGTTCGCGCTCTGCCGCGGCTGAGGGCCGGAGCCTTCCACGGCGGCTTCGAGAATGTGGTGCGTCACCTCCCGCAGCAGGTCACGGTGGCAGAAGACGTCGACGTCGAGTTGGTCGCCGCCGTTGCTGAGCCGCCCGTCCAGTCGCACGTCGCCCGGGTGCTCCGCGACGCAGGCGTCCAGGACGGTGCCGAGATTGCTGGGGCACGGGTCGACCAGCCTGGCGAGCATGGCCTCCGGTGCCGCCCGGGTGCCGGGCGCGATCACCATGTCGTACCAGCGGGTGATCCGTACGTTCAGCTCTCGCCAGGCGTTCCGGAAGACGGCGCTGTTCGCCTTCTCACCGCGCAACTGACGGATGAGCGCCTCGATCTCGCGAAGTCCGTCCGCCACCCCCGCCGGATCGACGGGCTGGCCGGCCAGGAAGCGCTGAGCGAACGGGCCGGCCAGGAAATCTTGCAGCTGGGGCAGCGCGGGCAGGATGCGGATGCTGACGAAGGAGCTGATCTGCTGCCACAACCGTCGCGTGGTGTCCCAGGTGAACTCGTCGAGCACCTCCGGCCCGGCCGGTGGTGAGTCGAGCAGGACCAGCAGGTTGATCGCGGCGGTCTCCGCCTTCGGATGCCGGTAGAGCTCCGCGACGTAACACTCCCGGAGGAAGGCCCAGGAGTCCATCGGGTTCCGCGGGTCGGACGCGACCTCGGCCCGTTCGAGCAGCCGCTCCAGCAGGCTGCGCATCTCCTTTCCGTCCTCCGGCGGCGGATATTCCCCGGCGTCGATGGCGACGCACCGGCGGACCGTCTGCCGAAGCGTCCGCCTGTCCTCTTCGGAATGCCGCAGCGTGGTGCTGAGTGCGTTCCAGAGCTCGTAGAGCAGCTGCCGCAACAGGACCGGGTTGCCGAGCGCGGAACGCCATATCTCGGGGAGGTCGCGGACGAGGTCCTCCGGCCCGGCGACGGCCAGGACGACGATGGCCTGCAGGCGCAGCCGGTCGTGGAACCGCTCGTCCTCCACCGCGACTTCCCGGGCGATCCGGGACACCTGCTTCAGGCATTGGCTCAGGCTGAGCGGCAACTGCGCCAGCCATCGGCGTTCCGCGGCCAGCAGCCGGATCAGCGCCGCCGCGCCCCTGTTGTCGCCGGCCGCCCGGAGGTGGGTGAGATCGTCCGCGAGCTTGTCCGCCCGGCTGGTGTCCCGCCGGGCGTCCCGGAGCCGGCCCCGGAGCTGGATGAACGCGAAAGCATCCTCGGTGCCGATGGGCGAGCCGAAGGCGTCGAGGCCGCTGAGGATCACCGCCGTGCGGTCGCGGGCGACCAGCACGTCGACGAGCGCATCGGCGTGCGAGGCGACCTCGTGCGGCAGGTTGAGGCTGCGCCGCGTCGCCCGAAGCTCCGTGATGAGCTCGCAGAGGGTGCAGTCGCCGGAAAGCATCGGCGTGATGCTGAGCGAGGTGATGAACCGGATCTCGGCCGGCACCGGTTCCGCGCGCGCCGGGTCGCCGACGGCCCGCATCATCGTCAGCGCCCGCTCCTCGTGCGGGCTCATCTGACTGAGCAGCACCAGCACGATGATGCGCCGGGCGCCGCCCTCGGCCGCGAGCCGCATCATCTGGAGCAGGGTCGTCGCGCCGAACGACCCCCAGTCGATAAGGATGACGTCACCGCCGGCGGGAGGCCTGCTCAGACGCTCCGGGAAGGCGTACGTCTGCCCGGCCACGGCCCGGGGGATCTCCTCGGGCCGGATCAGCGAACCCGCCCCGAAGTGCCCGTTCAGCCGGTCGGCGACCAGCCCGGCCAGCTTGGCCGCGTAGTCGCGGGGCGAGTCCACATGGAATATCCGGAGCACCTCCGGCGTCGCGACGGGATCGGCGGACCCGGCCCAGCGGACGATGGTGTCCAGCATCTCGGCGGAGATCTCGTCGCGGAACTGGCTCTTCGTGTCCGCGAGGGCGGCTGCGCTGAAGTAGGCGCTGAAGTGCCGCTCCAGTGGCCGGGCGACGTGCCCCAGACCCACGATGTCCGGAAGGTGGACGCACTCGCCGAGAAAGCTGTCCTCGGTCCACCGGTAGCGCCGCGCGGGGGCCGCCGGCTCGGCGACCTGGGTCCGGAACACCGGGTCGATGTCGATGATGTCGGTGGGATCGTCCAGCGTGATCTCGCGGGGCGTGAACCCGGTCAGGGCGATGACCTGGATCTCGACACCGCGGACGACGATCGGCCCGCGCTCCCGGCGGGCATCGATGATCGTCACCACCGCGACCGGCAGGGCGTCCGAGTCGATCAGCTGCCGCATGACCTTGATGGTCCGGTTGGTCGACAGGACGACGTCGCAGCAGAGGATGCACGGGGTGCCCCGGTCCAGCGGTATCGCGAGCCGCAACGCCGGGTGGTCGTCGGGAAGTTCGTACACCGGGTCGCGCAGGGGGAGATAATCCGCGACGAGCGTGGCGACATCGCGGATCAGCGGCCCGATCTGGACGACCCGCGTGTTGAGCGGCAGCGGCCGGGGCAGGGTCCGCGCGAGGTGGTGAGCGAGCAGGAAGGCGGAGACGCCGGTGCCGACGGTTCGCTCGACCAGTTCGTCCGACTGGAACCAGCGATCGGTCAGGTTGAGGCTCGGCGTGCGGAACACCCCGGTCTGAACGATGTCCTCGCCGTTGTCCAGGGCGTCGCGCAGCCGGCCGGCGGCCTTCTCCTCCAGTTGCGAGATGACGGCGGCCGGGTGCAGGACCAGCCGGGCGGAGCCCTCATCGATCCGGACCAGATGCGGATAGTCGGCCGCCAGCGCGACGAACTCCGCGTCCTGGTCCGGCGGGTCGGCCTCGTGCTCGGCCCGGTGCAGCAGTTCCAGATGCCGGGGCGAGGCGCCGCACCAGATCGTGCGGCGCAGCCCGTCGATCAACAGGAAGGGTGAGCTCGGCGCGGCGCCCTCCGGCGGATGGGCGATGGCGTCGACGGCCGCGTCGACGGTGACGGGATCGGCTCCCGTGACCAGCACCGCGACCGTGTTGTGGCGGGCCAGGGACGCCGCCCGGGAGAGGACGGCGACCAGACTCTCGTGGGTCATGTGCTGGGTGCGGCCGCCGTCGATGCTGAGCAGCAGACCCGCGTTCGGGTCGGGTGCCGCCTGCCCCTCGAGCGAGCCGGAGACCGAGGTCGGATGCAGCCGGATCCAGCTGAGTGGCACGTGTTCCCGTCCCGCGGTGGTCGCGGGCACCACCGGCGTGATCTCGGCATCCGGCCAGACGATGCTGGCCTCGACCAGCGTGCCGGGCGCCGACCAGCTCGATTCGCCGTACAGCGGCGTGGTGACCTCTCCGGTGAAGGCGTATCCGGCGAGCGCGTCCCTGGTGTGGATGATGAGCGAGCCGCCGTAGCGGCGGACCACCTCGCGGACCCGCCACAGCCCTCGGGTGCCCCGGATCTCCTCCCGCGAGCCGGCGCTGGTGGAGCGCCGGTCAAGGGACCAGAGCGCGACGCTCTGCGGGCCCGACCAGCTTCCGCTGCCCCTTGCCGGCAGCCGATCGGCGTCTTCCGGCGTGGCGTGCGGCTGCAGGGTCTGTACCAGACCACGTCCCGAATCCCCCACGAGCAGTTGCAGGCCTCCGGGCGGTGTCGCGGGGACAGCACGCTCGACTCCCACGATCTCGCCGCGCAGGCGAAGCAGCGCCCGGCGCAGACTCTCGTCCACGACGAGCGCGCCGACGAGCGCGTGCGGCGGCGCACCGGTGCCGGCGGAGGCGTGCATCGCGACGTTCTCGACCAGTTCGAAGACGATGCTGTTGGCGAGCCGCTGGGCGTCCCGCTCCTTCAGACCGGTCACGCACAGCCCGCGGATGACATTGACGATCTCGTCGGAGCGGAAGAGATCCTCGCCCTTCTTGGCCGGGATCCACCGGAACGGCAGCACCCGCCGCTTGACATGATGGCGGCGGATGTCGGTCTCCGGCTTCTCCCACGTGGGCTCCCAGAGCTCCGTCTCGACCGGGTCCATCGCGTCGGCGTCACCGGCCGGGCCGGCACCGCTCAAGGTGGGAGTGACCTGGGCCCACGCGAGGTGGGGCAGCCGGATCGCGGCGGTGAAGCCGGTTGCCCGCAGGAAACGCAGGCAATGGAGGCGACGCTGGTGCAGCCTGGCCTCGGCGACGCGGTCGATGTCGTCCGGGACGGGTGATGTGCGCGGCAGTTCGACGTGGACCGGCCGCCGGTCGCGGGCCGCGGCCTCCGTCAGCAGGAGGATCTGGGCGAGAGCCGTGAACTCCGCGAACTGGATCTGCGAGAGATCGATCCGAAGTGCCGGGAGACCGCCGGTTACGGAGACCGCGCTCTGGCCGTCGGACTCCAGCTCGCCGGAGGCGCGGAGGGCCAGTTGAAGTGTCTGTGCCGACAGGACGCTTGGCAGCCGCAGTATCAAACGGGCCTCCCCACAGCCATGCTGTGCTCTGGGTCACAGCCTAGCCTCCTGCGGGTGACCCCGATTGCCGGAATCGGTCCGTTCTGTGGTCGAGACCTCTGTCCACATGGGTGACTCCGCGGCCGCGGTCAGTCGCCGTTCAGGTCGCGGCGGATCGCGAAGATCGCGCCGACGATCGCCGCCAGCACCCAGCCCAGCAGGATCAGCAGCTTCCGCGGGTCGCCCGAGGCCGCGTCCAGGTACGCCGAGAACGGCAGCGGTTCCTGCATCTTGCCGTACATGGCCTCCACGAACAGGATCCAGGTCGCGAAGCCCACGAACAGGAACGTGGCGCTGCGCGCGATGGCCGCGCCGGCCGCGCCGAGCAGCGCCATGAGCGGGGCGACCACCACCGTGATCAGATACCGCTCGTGGTTGCCCTGGATGAGCACGAGCAGACCGCTCACCACGGTGAATCCGAGGCTCACGAGCACGGTGGTGACGAGCTGCCCGAGCAGCACCCGCAGCCGCCGCGGCCGGGCGAGGTAGAGCAGCACGGCCGTCCGGTGCTGGTAGTGCTGGGCGATGCCGGTGGCCCCGAACCCGAACGCGCCCACGCCGGCCAGCAGTGCCCAGAAGTCGGCTCCGATCATGCTGAGCAGGATGCCGAGGGCGGTGAAGATCGCGAGCGACATCGCGCTGGACCGGACGGTCGACAGGCGATACAGCTCGCTGCGCACCACGGCGATCACGCGGCGGCCTCCTCGACCGCCGCCGGGGCCGGGGCCGGGACGCTCGCCGGGGCGTTCACCAGGCCGAGGAAGATCTGTTCGAGGTTCGGGGCGTCCGTGGTCAGTTCGTAGAGCGGCACCTGGGCGTCGAAGGCGAGCTCGCCCGCCTCCTCCGGGGTCAGGCCGGTCACCTCGAGGGCCGACCCGTCGGTGTCGACCTGCGCGCCGGCCTCCTCGAACACCTGCCACAACAGCTGCGGATCGCGGCCGCGGATCCGCAGCCGCGACGCCGCCGAGCCGTACAGCTCGTCCAGCGGCGCCGCGTAGCGCACGGTGCCCTCCGAGATGATGACGACGTCGTCGATGAGCTGGGCCAGCTCCGCCAGCAGGTGGCTGGAGATCAGCACCGTGCCGCCGCCGCGGGCGTGCTCGCGGAGCAGCTCGCGGAGCCAGGCGATGCCCTCGGGGTCCAGCCCGTTGGCCGGCTCGTCCAGGATCAGCACCGACGGGTCGCCCAGCAGGGCGGTCGCCACCGCGAGCCGCTGCCGCATGCCGAGCGAGTAGTCACCGCAGCGCTGCTCCGCGGCGTCCCCGAGCCCCACCTGCTCCAGCAGCGGGTCGACCCGGGCCCGGTCGGCGCCGGAGAGCAGCGCCTGCGTCGTCAGGTGCGCCCGGCCGCTCTGGCCCGGATGGCTGATGCCCTGCTCCAGCACGGCACCGACCTGCCGGGCCGGATGGCGCAGCTCCTGGAACCGCACCTTGTTGATCAGCGCGGCGCCGGACGTCGGCCGGGTCAGGCCGAGCAGCATCCGCAGCGTCGTGGTCTTGCCGGAGCCGTTGAGGCCGAGAAATCCGGTCACCCGACCGGGCGCGGCGGAGAACGTCACGCCGTCGACGGCGCGCACCCGGCCATAGGACTTGGTCAGTTCGCTCAGCTCGATCATCGCGGGCCATCATGGCAGGCGCTGTCACCCCGCGGCGCCCACCGCCCGGCCGGGCCGACGCGACGTCCGAATCCCGCCAGACCGGCGGCCGGTCGCCGCCGCACGATGGCGGTATGACCACCACCACGACCGGATACCGGATCGCCGCCCTGCCCGCTCCCCTGCCCGCCGAGGTCCGCGCCACCGCGGAACGTCACCTCGCGCGCGGCGGCGAACCCCTGCGCTGCTGCCTGCGCGACGCCCGCGCATGCGAGGCGATCCTGCTGTTCAACTACGAGCCGCCCCTGCCCGACAGCCCGTACCGCGAACTCGGCGCCGTGTTCGCGCACGCCGACCCCTGCGGCGGGCCGCCGGACGGGCTGCGCTACCCCGCCGACTGGTACGGCCGCCCGCAGGTGCTCCGCGCGTACGACAGCGACGGCCGGATCCACCCGGCCAGCCGGCTGCAGGACGGCAGCGACCCGGAAGCGGCGATAGCCGCCGTGCTGGCCGAGCCCGGCGTCGTGCTGATCCACAGCCGGAACGTCGTCTACGGCTGCTACATGTTCGCGATCCACCGCCGCTGACACCCGCAACCGTCCCGCAACCAGAAGCGTCCCCGGCTGCACCCGGCCCGGCGAATTCTCTTCTCAGCGAGGCCACCACCGCACCAGAGGAGCTCCCGGAATGCGCCTTCGAATCGGTTCCACCATCGCCGTCGTCGCCGCCGTCATCGGCCTCGCGGGCAGCGTCGCCGGCCCGATCTACTCGGCGTTCGGCGCCTAGCGGGTCGGCAGCAACTCCACAGCAGGGTCCCTTTCCGTGGCCGGGCGCGCCGTGCGCCCGGCCACGGTGCTGGGAAAGCCGGGACGGATAGGCTGGGCCCATCATGACGCTCACCGAACGCCTGCCCGGCACCGCCGAACCCGACGCCGTCTTCGACGCCTTCCAGACCTGGGTGGGCGAGCAGGGCCTGGCGCTCTACACCCATCAGGAGGAGGCGCTCATCGAGATCGCCACCGGGGCGAACGTCATCCTGAACACCCCGACGGGCTCGGGCAAGAGCCTGGTGGCCACCGGCGCGCACTTCGTCGCCCTGGCCGACAAGCGCACCACCTTCTACACCGCGCCGATCAAGGCGCTGGTCAGCGAGAAGTTCTTCGCCCTCTGCAAGATCTTCGGCGCGCAGCACGTCGGCATGCTCACCGGCGACGCGAACGTCAACGCGGACGCGCCGATCATCTGCTGCACCGCGGAGATCCTGGCCAACCTGGCGCTGCGCGAGGGCGCCGAGGCCGACGTCGGCCAGGTCGTCATGGACGAGTTCCACTTCTACGCCGAGCCGGACCGGGGCTGGGCCTGGCAGGTGCCGCTGATCGAGCTGCCACAGGCGCAGTTCATCCTGATGTCGGCCACGCTGGGCGATACCACCCGCTTCGTCGATGACCTGAGCCGGCGCACCGGCCGGCCCACGGCCGTGGTCAGCAACACCGAGCGGCCGGTCCCGCTGCTCTTCTCGTACGCGATGACGCCGCTGCACGAGACGATCGAGGAGCTGCTCGCCACCCGGCAGGCGCCGGTCTACATCGTGCACTTCACCCAGGCCTCCGCCCTGGAGCGCGCCCAGGCGCTGATGAGCATCAACATGTGCAGCCGCGAGGAGAAGGACGCGATCGCCGCGGCCATCGGCAGCTTCCGCTTCACCGCCGGCTTCGGCCGCACCCTGAGCCGGCTGGTCCGGCACGGCATCGGCGTGCATCACGCCGGCATGCTGCCGAAATACCGGCGGCTGGTGGAGACCCTCGCGCAGGCGGGCCTGCTCAAGGTCATCTGCGGTACGGACACCCTCGGCGTCGGCATCAACGTGCCGATCCGCACCGTGCTGTTCACCGGCCTGTCCAAGTACGACGGGGTCCGGACCCGGCTGCTCAAGGCCCGCGAGTTCCACCAGATCGCCGGGCGGGCCGGGCGGGCCGGCTACGACACCCTCGGCACGGTCATCGTGCAGGCCCCCGAGCACGTCATCGACAACGAGCGGATGCTGAAGAAGGCCGGCGACGACCCGAAGAAGCGCCGCAAGGTGGTCCGCAAGAAGCCACCGGAGGGCAGCATCGGCTGGGGCCAGCCCACCTTCGACCGGCTGGTGGCCGCCGACCCGGAGCCGCTGACGTCGTCGTTCCAGGTGTCGCACGCGATGCTGCTCAACGTGCTGGCCCGCGGCGGCGACCCGTTCACCGCGATGCGGCATCTGCTGACCGACAACCACGAGGAGCCGACCGCGCAGCGCCGGCACATCCGCCGGGCCATCGCGATCGCCCGGGCGCTGCTGGCCGGCGGGGTCATCGAGCGGCACGACACCCCGGAGGGGGTCCGCTACCGGCTCCCCGACGACCTGCAGCTCGACTTCGCCCTCAACCAGGCGCTGTCGCCGTTCGCCCTGGCCTGCCTGGAGCTGCTCGACCGCGACGCGCCGGAATACCCGCTGGACGTGGTCTCGGTCATCGAGGCGACCCTCGAAGACCCGCGCCAGGTGCTGTCCGCGCAGCTGTTCAAGGCCAAGGGCGAGGCCGTGAACGCGATGAAGTCCGAGGGCATCGAGTACGACCAGCGGATGGAGCTGCTGGAGGAGGTCACCTACCCGAAGCCGCTGCTGCCGCTGCTAGAGGCGGCCTATGAGACCTACCGGCGCGGGCACCCGTGGGTCGCCGACTACGAGATCAAGCCCAAGGCCGTGGTCCGCGACATGTACGAGCGCGCGATGACCTTCACCGAGTACGTCTCGTTCTACGGCCTGTCCCGCTCCGAGGGCCTGGTGCTGCGCTACCTGGCGGACGCGTTCCGGGCGCTGCGCCAGACCGTGCCCGAGGACGCCCGCACCGAGGAGCTGACCGACCTCATCGAATGGCTGGGCGAGCTGGTGCGCCAGGTCGACTCGAGCCTGCTCGACGAGTGGGAGCGGCTGCGCAACCCGGGCGCCGAGATCGTCGAGGTGTCGCCGCTGGACGACAAGCCGCCGGCGGTCACCCGCAACGCCCGCGCCTTCCGGGTGCTGGTCCGCAACGCGATGTTCCGCCGGGTCGAGCTGTTCGCCCTGCGCCGCGCCGAGGACCTGGGCGAGCTGGACGCCGAGTCGGGCTGGAACACCGAGGCCTGGATCGAGGCGCTGGAGGAGTATTACGCCGAGTATCCGCTGGTCGGCACCGGGCCGGCGGCGCGCGGGCCGGCGCTGCTGCACATCGAGGTCACGCCGGCGATGTGGAAGGTGCGCCAGGTCTTCGAGGACCCGGAGGGCGACCACGACTGGGGCATCGAGGCCGAGGTCGACCTGGCGGCCAGCGACGAGCTGGGCGCCGCGGCGATCCGGATCACGGCGGTGGGGCCGCACTGAACTGGCCCGCACTGAACTGGCCCGCACTGAACTGGCCCGCACTGAACTGGCCCGCACTGAGCTGGCCCGCCCTGACCTGGCCCGGGCCGGCCGGGGCCAGCAGCGGCAGCCGTACGGTGAAGGTGGTGCCGTCGCCCGGCTCGCTGGCCACCTCGATGCGGCCGCCGTGGTCTGTCACGATCCGGTGCGCGATGGTCAGGCCCAGGCCGGTGCCGCCGGTGGCGCGCTGCCGGGCCGGGTCGGCGCGCCAGAAGCGGTCGAAGACCCGGGACAGGTCCGCGGGGGTGATGCCCACGCCGGTGTCCCGTACGGTCAGCACAGCCTCGTGGTTCTGTTCGCGCACCCGGACCAGGACGTGGCCACCCGCGTCCGTGTAGCGGATCGCATTCGTCAGCAGGTTGCCCAGGACTTGGCGCAGCCGGTCCGGGTCGGCCCGCACCCAATGCGGCGCCGGCGCGTCCACGGTCAGCGCGATGCCGGCCTCCTTCGCCACCGCCCGGTGTGCCGTCGCGCCCGCACCGACCAGCTCGGCCAGGTCGATGGGCAGCTTGGTGTAGCCCAGGTTGCCGGCCTCCGCGAGCGCGAGCACCTGCAGGTCGTCGAGGATGCGTCGCTGCAGCATCGTCTCCTCGTGCAGCGACGCGAACAGCTCGCGGCTGGGCTGCACCACCCCGTCGGACAGTCCTTCGAGATAGCCACGCAGGTTCGACAGCGGCGTACGCATCTCGTGGGCGACGTCGGCGACCAGCCGGCGCTGCCGCTCCTCGCTCTCCTGGACCGCCTCGGCCATGGCGTTGAACGACGCCGACAGCCGGGCCAGCTCCCCCTTGCCGGCGGCCGGAACCCGCACGTCGAGCCGGCCGTCGGCGAGCTGCCGGGAGGCCTCGGTGAGCCGCCACACCGGGTGGCTGACCCGGCGGGCGATCCAGGCCGTGCCGAGCACCGCCACCATGATCAGGCCCGCCACCCCGAACGCCGCGGGCTGGCCGAGGGCGCTGAAGCCCGGCGCGGGTGGTGCCCCGAGGTGGATCTCCACCCGGCCGACCGCCGTGGTGTCCGCCGCCGCCTCGAAGCTGCCGACCAGGCAGCCGGCCACCACGAAGGTCCGTGTGTCGATGCCGCACTTGACGAGGATGTTCCAGACCTGCTGCTGCCAGGCGGTGTCGCTGAGGATGTCCTCGATGGCGGTCCGCACGCAGCCGGCGTTGTCCGCGAGCTGCTCCCGGCTCAGGTAGGGGGCGGTGTCGCTGGCGAGAGCGTCCGCGCCGTCCGTGCAGTTGATGGCTCTCACCGCCGCCCGGTACTGGGCGAGCTGACGCAGCACGGTAGGGAGCGGCGCGTCGAGGGCCGCATCCGGCGGCTCCGGGCCGAAGAGGTCCCGCGGCAGCTTCGGCCGCTGCAGACCGGCCTTGCCAGCGCGGTGGAACTCCGCCGCGTTCGGGTCGCGTTTCACCGCCGCCGGGTCGGTGGTGCGCTGCCCGTCGGCGGCGAGGAGGATCTCCTCGCTCAGCCGCGGGCGGGCCGCCGCCGTGATGGGCACGGACTGCACCGGGCCCTCCGCCCGGCCCTCGAGGTTGTCCGAGTCGGCGAGCCGCTCCCCGTCCACCGTCGTCACCTGGATGTGCAGGCCGGTGCGCTGCGACAGCTCACGGACGACGACGTCGATGCCACTCCAGCGGCCGTGGGTCACGCCGTAGCGCTGGACGGTGTCGCGGATCTCGGCGCGGTGCCGCTCCGACGCCTGCTGGGCGCGGTTCAGCTCGCGCGAGGTCAGGCTCAGCGTCAGCCAGGCGGTCGCCCCGATCGCGGTCACGGCCACCACCATGACCAGCAGGAAGATGCGCAGCCGGAAGCTCATTGCTCGGCCATCCGGTAGCCGCGGCCGTACACGGTCTGCACGTAGCGCGGCTCGGCCGGATTCGCCTCGATCTTGCGGCGCAGGTTCACCACGTGCGCGTCGACCGTGCGCTCCGAGACCTCCAGCTCGAAACCGAACGTCTTGTCGATGATCTGGCCGCGGGTGAAGACCCGGCCCGGCTCGCGGGCCAGCAGCTCGACGATGCCGAACTCCTTGGCCGTCAGGGCCACCGGGGCTCCACCCACGCGGACCTCGAAGCGGCCCGCGTCGACCTCGAGGTCGCCGACGCGGACGGTCATGGACTGGGCGTCGCTCACGCCGACGCGCCGTAACAACGCCCGGACCCGGGCCGTGAGCTCCCGTGGGCTCACCGGCTTGGCCAGATAGTCGTCGGCACCGATGTCGAGGCCGAGCAGCACGTCGTTCTCCGACGACCGCGCGGTGACCAGCAGAATGGCGATGTTCGACTCGGCGCGCAGGATCCGGCAGACGTCCAGGCCGTCGACCAGCGGCATCATCACGTCCAGGATCACCAGGTCGGGGCGGCGCGCCCGGGCCTGGTCCAGCGCCGCCCGGCCGTCGCCGACGGTGAGCACCTGGTGGCCCTCGCGCTCGAGGTAGAGCCGGATGAGTTGGGCGTGCTTCGGGTCGTCGTCGGCGACCAAGATCCGTGCCGTCACGGGGAGATTCTGTCCCAGCCCGTCAACAGCGCCAAGAAATGTGGGATTCCTGTGAAGATCCGGCCCGGTTCGGGTGCGCGTCCGGTTCTGCGCGACTTCCTCACAAGTCCTTCACAGTCTCGTCCTTACGGTTCCGGCCTCACTTGCCAACCGAAGGAGTGCGCGATGTGTGGTCTGAGCGTCTTCGTGAGCAGCCGCCCCCAGGCCGGCACGCCCGATCCCGGGGCGTGCGCCGCCTTCGCCGCGGCGCTGGAGACGATGCACCACCGCGGGCCCGACGACACCCAGGTCGAGTTCGCCGACGGCCTCATGGTCGGCTTCAAGCGGCTGGCCATCGTGGACGTCGCCGAGAGCCGGCAGCCGGCGCACTACCCGGTCGACGGGCCGCAGGCGGGCCGCTGGACCGTGGTGTTCAACGGCGAGATCTACAACTACCGCGAGCTGCGGGCCGACCTGGTCCGCGAGCACGAGGCCACCTTCGCCACCCACGGCGACTCCGAGGTGCTGGCGGCCGCGTTCCACTACTGGGGCGCCGCGGCGCTGCCCCGGCTGCGGGGGATGTTCGCGTTCGTGGCGTACGACCACTGGACCGGCACCGTGCACGCCGCCCGTGACCCGTTCGGCGTCAAGCCGCTCTACCTCCTGGAGACCTCGGACGGGCTGTTCCTGGCGAGCGAGCGCAAGGCCCTGCTGCCGTTCAGCGGCGACTCGGGGGCGGCGCTGGACACCGACGCGCTGGCGCACTACCTGACCCTGCAGTACGTGCCGGACCCCATGACGCTGCACCGGCACGTGCGGCGGCTGCCGCCGGGACACCGGCTGACCTGGACGCCGGGCGGCGGCCAGCGCCTGCAACGCTACTTCCGGCCCTCGCTGCGGCCGCTGAACGTCCGGCCGGACGTGGCCATCCACGCGATCCGGGACGCCCTGCGCGACAGCGTCCGCAAGCACCTGCACGCCGACGTGCCGGTCGGTGCGTTCCTGTCCAGCGGCGTGGACTCGTCCTCGATCGTCGCGCTGGCCGCCGAGGTGCACCCGGACCTGCACGCCTTCACGGCGGGCTTCGCGCACGAGGGCTACTCCGAGATCGAGGTCGCCCAGGACACGGCCGACCAGCTCGGCGTCCGGCTGACCCCGACCGTGGTCACCGAGGACGACGTGATCCGCGAGCTGCCGCGGATCGTGCAGCTGCTGGACGACCCGGTCGCGGACCCGTCGCTGGTTCCGCTGTACTTCCTGGCGCAGACCGCGTCACGCTACGTGAAGGTGGTGCTCTCCGGCGAGGGTTCCGACGAGCTGTTCGGCGGCTACACGATCTACCGGGAGCCGATGTCGCTGGCCGGCATCGACCGGCTGCCGGCCGGCATGAAGCGGGGACTGCGCAGCCTGTCCAAGGTCATCCCGGAGGGCGTGAAGGGCCACAGCTTCCTGGAGCGGGGCACCACGCCGATCGAGGAGCGCTACTACGGCAACGCGCGAATCTTCTCCCCGGCGGAGAAGGCGGAGCTGATGCGCTTCACCGCCGACCCGCACACCGTGCTGACCAGCAACCTGTACGCCGAGACCGCCGACGTGGACGCCGTCGCGTCGATGCAGTACGTGGACCTGCACACCTGGCTGCCCGGCGACATCCTCGCCAAGGCCGACCGGATGTCGATGGCGCACTCCCTGGAACTGCGGGTGCCGTTCCTGGACCAGGCGGTCTACGCCGCCGCGGCGGGCCTGCCGACCGAGATGAAGCTGCCGGGCGGCAGCCGCACGACCAAGCACGCGCTGCGCGAGGCGATGCGCGGCATCGTGCCGGAGTCGGTGCGCGAGCGCCGCAAGCTGGGCTTCCCCACCCCCACCCGGCTGTGGCTCAAGGGCGGGATCGGCGACTGGGTCGCCGACCTGATGGCCGGCTCGCAGGCCGGGCACCTGCTCGACCTCGGGTACGCCCAGCGCCTGCTGACCGACCACCGGGCCGGGGTGGCGGACAACTCCCGCAAGGTCTGGACGGTGGCGATGTTCTGCCTCTGGCACGCGATCACGGTGGAGCGGTCGCTGAACCCGATGCCGCTGAACCCGATGCCGCTGCGGCCGATGGCACCGCACCCGGCGGCCGCCGCGGCCTGAGCCGCCCCGGGGCCTTTCCGGTCACCGCCGGCGCGCTTGCGCTCCTCAACAAGCGGCCGGGACCGGCTCTCGTCCGGCGTCAGGCTCGGCGGCGGGCTCGGCGGCGGGCTCGGCGGCGGGCTCGGCGGCGGGATGCTGCGGCTCCGTGGCCGGGCGGGCTCCGGTGCGCTCCGCGCCGACGCCGGCGGCGACCACGAAGGCGACGCCGGCCAGCGGCGCCCAACCCGGCACCTGGCCCAGCACCACCAGGCCGATCAGCAGAGCGAACGCCGGTTCGAGACTCATCAGCGTGCCGAAGGCGGCCGTCGTCAGCCGGCGCAGCGCCAGCATCTCCAGGGCGAACGGCACCACCGGCAGCAGGATCGCCAGGCCGAGCCCGGCCAGCAGCAGGTCGCCGGTCATCGTCCCCAGCACCGACGGGCCGGCGACCAGGGTCGCCACCAGCGCGGCGACCGGCATCGACACGGCCAGGCCCTGCAGCCCCGGCACGCCGTCGCCGACCCGCTGGGTGAGCAGGATGTACGCCGCCCAGCAGACCGCCGCGGCCAGCGCGTACGCGACCCCGACGAGGTTGATGCCGCCGTGCCAGGGCTCGGTCAGCAGCACCACGCCGACCGCCGCCAGGGCGGGCCACACCTTGGTGCCCCGCCGCCCGCGCGCGATGGCCACCCCGAGCGGGCCGAGGAACTCCAGCGCGCTGGCGGTGCCCAGCGGCAGCCGGGCCACGGCGCCCATGAACAGGATGGTGATCCCGGCCGTGACCACGCCCAGGGCGACGGTGCTCAGCAGGGCCGACCGGGTGAACGAGCGCAGCCGCGGCCGGACGAGGACCAGCAGGATCACGCCGGCCCAGGACAGCCGCAGCCAGGCCGCGCCCTCGGGGCCGATCCGGTCGAGCAGGCCGACGGAGGCCGCGAGGCCGAGTTGAACGAGGACCATGGCGCCGAGCGCCATCGACGTGCCGGTCCGTGCTGGTGAACGCATCAGCCCAGTACAGCGGCGAAAACTATTAACGTCCACGTGCCGATGGTCGACATACCGTTCGGGTTTGATGAACGATGGCGGCTCGGAGACCTGCCGCCTGCGCTTACCGGTGGAACTGTCCCGGCCGGGGCCGACGCGGGCGGCCGCCGACGAGTCAGACATCACCACCCCGACGGTGTCCGCCGGCCCCGCTCCCGGTCAGCTGACCTTGCGCTTGATCCACTTGAGGCAGGACTTGTCGACCGCGGCGAACGACTTCCCGTACACGGCGCGGGCGGCCTGATCGGGCTTCGCCGCGTGCCGAAGCACCCGGTCGACGAAGGCGAACAGCTTGCGTTCGCCGTACTGGTCGGCCATGCAACTGGTGGCGAAGTGCCCCATGGCGTAGAGCTTGTCGACGGTACGGTCGTCGGCGTCCTTGACGAGGGGGGCCGTGGCGATCGTCCTCGGTGCGTCCCGGCGCCGGAACTCCGCGGCCACGACGTCCCGGTTGCCGGTGTCGGTGGCCGCTCGTGGATAGTCGCCGATGTACTCGGCGATGCCTTCCACCAACCACTGGCTGTCGCCGGTGTCCCGGCGGGTGAGGCCGGCCAGGGTCACCACGTGACCGAGTTCGTGCTGAATCGTCCTGGCCGCCCTCTGCCGGGTCGTCATCACCTTGCCGGTGCGCAACACGACGTCGGAGCCTGCCGAGTTCAGCGTCCGGGCGTAACCGATGGCCCACCTCGACCGCTCCCCGCCGTACCAGGTCCGCCAGGCCCGGTCGTCGGCCAGGTAGATCCGGTAGCGCTGCTGCCGGTTGCCGACGTAGCCGGCGAAGCGGTCGGCGTTGACGGCGGCCTGCTCGGCCGCCGCCAGCACCTTCTTGAGGTGTTTCGCCTGGCTGCGGTGCGCGGCGATGGTGACCCGCGGGCCGCGGGCGAAGACCAGTGCGTCGCCGTCCCAGGGCGCCGGCTGCAGGCGGTTGAAGCTCGACCGGCCCGTCAGCTCGGCCCGGCCGGTGATCAGGTACTTGCCCTTGACCGGCTCGAAGGTGAGCTGGTGGCGGGCCTTCGGCGGCCCCTCGCCGACATCGTCGTGCCAGGTGGGACATGCCACGCCGCTGAAGCAGTAACCCAACGACGCCTTGACGGTCACCAGGTCGGGCTTCTCCGGCACCATGCCGTACGACATCACCTGGGCGTGGAACTCCGCATGGCTCACGTCGAGCCCGCGCAGGTTGCGGTACACGTTCCGGTACCGCGCCACCAGCTCGGGCCGGGCCGGGTCGACCGGGGCGAGCCAGCCCTTCTCGTCGCCCTTGAGCAGGGCCGCCGCCTGCGCGTCCAGCAGCCTGGCGGCCTGCTCGACCGGGGTCGGCGGCAGGGTCGGCGCCACCTGCGGCGCCGCCACCGCGGCGGGCTCGCGGGACGACCAGAACGCCACGACGCCGCCGGCGAGCGCGAGCACGGCGACGATCAGGCCGGCGACGACCACCAGCGCACGGCGGGACCGCGTACGCGGAGTTGCACGATCTTCCACGATCGTGGATCTAAGCAGTGCCGATCGACGAAATCCAAACCTGTCTCGTGTTTCGGCGTCCGCGCCCGTGCCACGCCCACAGTGTTGATCATCCGATGTGGAAACATGGCGCCGGAGAGGTGCGTGATGGTCGCACGGGAAACATTGGAGGACTGTGTGCGTGTACTAGCGCGACGACTGGCGATCTCGATCGCCTCGGTGGCTGTCGCCGTGGCGGGGTTCGCCTCGCCGGCCCAGGCCGCGACGAACCCGTTCACCGCGGCGCAAGCCTGCAACAACGACTTCGGCGGCTCGTGGGCGTACGCCTCGGACGGCCACCGGACGATCTCCGCCGACGACGGCACCAAGGTGGGCGACGTCTACCTGATGTACAACGGCGCGACCGGCTACAACTGTGTCGTCACCCTCAAGGCCGTGGCTGTCGGAACGTCATCCGGCGTCTCCGCCACCCTGACGGTTCAGGGAAGTGGCAGCTACACCCAGTCGGACAACTACAAGTACTACGCCGCGAGACAGCGCTCCGCGGCGGACACCTGCGTCAAGTACTCGGGCGAGGTCCTGTACGGCACGATGTGGGAAGTCGCCGGTAGGAGCACCTGGGGAAACTGCGGCTAAAGGCCGAAAGCTGTGGGTACGCGACCATCGGCGCGTACCCACAGCCAGGCACGGACCTCGCGGTCAGCGCGTCACGCGGATCGAGAACTCGTTGTTCGCGTCGTAGTGCGGCTGCATCGTGACGCCGCCGGTGATGATCGGTGGCAGCACGTACGCGATGTCCTTGCGGGCCACGTCGTCCAGGAGCCGGCCGAGCCGGACCGCGGGTAGCCCCGGCGCGTAGCGCAGCCACAGCTGCCACGTGCCCGCCGGCAGCGCGCCGATCCGTACCGCGAAACCGGAATCGGTGACGGACCCCGGCAGCTCCCGGGTCGCGGTGCTCCGCAGTTCCAGCACCGGGTCGGCGGGCTCGGCGCCGACCACGCGTCCGGAGATCCGCAGGCCGTCCGCGTCGATCAGCACGTTGCCGATCTCGGCGTACACCGACCGGTTCCAGACCCGCAGGCCGAGGCAGCCGTCGCTGAGCCGGTAGGGCAGCTGGACCCGGGTGGCCGTACCGGGAATCAGGGCCCGGGTGTCCAGCCGGCCGGCCCGGACCGCCGCACCGTCCGGGGTGCGCAGCTGCCAGCTGCCCTCCGCCAGGTCGCCGCCCACCGGCACCTTCTCGTCGTCGCGCCACCAGATCAGGTCCGAGCCGTCCGCCAGCACCAGCTCACCGTCCGCGGTGACCACCGCGTCGACGGTCGGGACGGCGCGGTGTTCGGGAGCCGCACGTGCGCCCGGTAGTCCTCGGCGTCACGCGCGGTGATGGTCACGAACGCGTCCAGCTTGCGCAGGTTCGGCGAGGGCGCTGCCGAGATTGAAGGTCGTGGTGATCGTGCCGCCGATACCGAAGCCGTCGTTGAGCAGGAAAAGGACCTTCACGGGTCGGGACTGTAGACCGATCGTGCGACGGCCGTCCATCCGGGTCGATCTCTCAACGGACCCGACGCACGTTGCTGATCTTTTCTAGGCTGGCCGGATGACCGAACGCCGGCTCGACGTGCTGGTGGTGCGCTGGTACGAACGCACAGACCGCTCACCGGACATCGTCGCGCGCTGGCTCGCGGCCGCCCGAGAGCATCTGCCGGAGGCGGTGCCCCGGCGGTACGGCGACACCGAGCCCCCACGGGGCCGCTTCGACCGGGACGGCGAGCCGGGCCTGGCTCGCGCACACGCGCAGGCCGACACTCTGTTCCTGCTGAGCGGCACCCCGCCGGTGCTGCACGCCTCGCTGGCCGCCGCCGGCCGGGGCCGCGGCCCGGTCGGCGCGCATTCGTTGTACGCCGAGGTGGATCCCGCCGACGAGCGGGTACGCCGGTTCGCGCTGGCGCTGACCCACCCCGGCACCGTCTACGTCTCCGCCTCGGTCGCCGGCGGCATGGTGCTCGCCGGCCGCACCCTGTACGGGCCCGCCGAGTCTCCCGAGGAGCCCTATCTCGCCCCGCTGGGCGACTGGCTCGGCCTGCCGCCGTCGCCGCCGGCCTGGTGCTGGTTCGGGCCGGGGTATGCCCGGCTCGTCGGGCGGCAGGTCACCGCCGAGCCGGTCGCGGGCGGGCGATGGTTCACGGGTGGGCCGTGGGTGCCCGAGCCGCTGCGCGCCCGGCTGGAGGCGGTGGATCCGGCTCGGCGCCCGGCTCCGCGCCTTCCTCGCGGGCTACGCCGTTCGGCGCTGCGGTTCTGGTGAGGCGACCCCGTTGTCAGCATCCAGACGCTCCGCGACGAAGCGACCATGCGCATGAGAACGTGAGCAGCGCACGGAACCTATCCACGTCGGCGAATGCGATCGGCAACCTCGGTGGTGGAGGTCAGCGATGTCCGCACGTACCGCACTGGTCACCGCGCTGGTGCTCGCGCTGACGACGGGCATGTCGACCGCGGTGGTGGCCTCGCCGCTCCCGGCCGCGGCCGGGAGCGGCGGCCGGATCGCGGCGGACCCGCCCGCGCACGACCCGACGATCATCAAGCAGGGCCGGTACTACTACAGCATCGGCACCGGCTCCTACCTGCCGGCAAGCCGGTCGACCGATCTGCTGCACTGGGCGCCGCTCGCGCCGGTCTTCGCCGGGCCACCCGCGTGGGTGGTGCGGGAGCTGGGCACCACGCCGGCCAGCTTCTGGGCGCCTGACCTCTCCTTCTTCGACGGCGAATACCACCTGTACTACGCGGCGTCGTCGTTCGGGCGCAACGAATCCGTGATCGGCCTCGCCACCGCCAGGACGCTCGATCCGGACAGCGACGCCTACGGCTGGGTCGACCGCGGAATGGTGCTGCGGTCGCGTTCGGCCGACACCTTCAACGCGATCGATCCAGATGTGGTCTTCGACGCGGGCGGGCGGCCGTGGTTGTCGTTCGGTTCGTTCTGGGACGGCATCAAGATGCGCGGGCTCGACCGGGAGACCGGCATGCCGTCGGGCGATGATCCCCGGCTCTATTCGCTGGCGTCGCGCGGTGGCGCCTCGATCGAGAGTTCGTCGATCGTCCGCCACGGCCGTTACTACTACCTCTTCACGAGCCTGGACTACTGCTGCCGGGGAATCGACAGCGACTATCGGATCGTCGTCGGTCGCGCTACCGGCATCACCGGCCCCTACGTCGACCGCGACGGCGTCGCGCTGTCGACCGGTGGCGGCACCGAACTCCTGCGCGGGTACAACGAGTTCCGTGGCCCGGGAGGCGGTGACGTCTTCAGCGCCGGGCGCCGCGACTGGTACGTCCATCATTACTACGACGCCTCGGACGGGGGCAGGCCGAAACAGTCCGTACGCCCCGTCGCGTGGTCGGACGGCTGGCCCAGCCTCGAGGATCCGCTGTCCGGCAGCACCCGGGTCGGGCGGGGCGGGGCCTACTTCACTGTGGTCAACCGCGCCAGCGGCGGCGCCGTCGACAATCCGACCTGCGGGTACGAGGGTGCCGATGTCCGCATCGGCGTGCCGTCGGCGAGCCCGTGCCAGCAATGGCGCTTGCCGGAGAGCGGCGACGGTTACGCCGCGATCCTCAATCGGCACAGCAACAAGGTCGCCGAGGTCGCCGCCTGCGTCAACACCGACGGTGGTCGGGTCGCGCAATGGGGCTGGCTGAACAACGACTGCCAGAAGTTCCGGCTCGTGCCCACGGACAACGGCTGGTCCCGGATCGAGAACAAGCTGGCCGGCCGGGTGCTGGAAGCGGCCGGCTGTGGCGGCGTCGGTGCCGCCGTGCAGACCTACACCTGGCTGGGTAACACCTGCCAGCAGTTCCGGTTCGCCCCGGTCGGCGACCTCCTCCTCGCGGACAGCTCGGGCCACCGCGTCCTCGACGTCGCCCGGTGCGGTAAAGCACACGCCAGCCGGGTTGTGGTCGCCGGGCACGAGCGGCGCGGCGGTTGCCAACGCTGGCGGTTCACCCACACCGAGGACGGCTATTACCAGGTCGTGAACGAGCGCCACGGCAAGCCCGTCGCGGTCGTCATCGCCTCCGACGGTTCGCCGCGGCTGGCGCTCGGCGCCGCCGGCGAGATCACCGCTGCGGCACAGTGGCGGATCGAGGCGCTCAACGACGGAGGATATCGGCTGGTGAACCGGGACGGCCTGGCGGCCGACCTCGCCGACCCGGCCGGCGCCGGCACACCAGGCGCAAGCGACACCCAACGCTTGTTGCTGCTCACACCCTGACCGGGCGGCACAGTGCCGGTCAGGTAGCGAGGCTCGTCTATGGTGTGCCCTACTCCATGAGCTATCTGGAAGGAACGCATCGTGCGACGACGCACAGTAACGGCGGTGAGCGGGATGCTCGTCGCCGCGGCGGCCACCGTGTTCGCCATCGCCGGGACCGGCACGGCCAACGCCATCGCCAACGGGGAGCTGGTGCCCGAGGGCCAGTACCGGTTCTCGGTGCGGCTGGTCATGACCGGCATCCCGACCGCCACCGGCGGCAAACGCAACAGCGGCTGTTCCGGTGCGCTGATCGCGCCACAGTGGATCATCACCGCCGGGCACTGCTTCCGCGACGCGAACGGGGTTCGGGTGCAGCGGCCGGTCGCCGACTCGACCGTGGCCACCATCGGCCGCGCGGACACGACCGGCACCGGCGGGTACGACCTCGAGGTCGTCGCGGTGCGGCAATCGACCACCGCCGACGTGTCCGTCGCCAAGCTGGCGTCCCCGGTCCGCGGCATCAAGCCGCTGAAGATCTCCAACAGCCCGCCGGAGCCCGGAGACGTGCTCCGGCTCACCGGCTACGGCTCGGTCACCGGCACCAACCCGGTCCAGGAGACGCGCCTGCGCACCGGGCAGCTGTCCGTGCTCAACGTCGAGGACAGCACCATCGGCGTGGAGGGCTTCGCGCCGGCCGACAACACCACGCCCTGCCCGTACGACTCGGGCGGCCCGTTCTTCATCGAACAACGCTGGCGCGCACCGCAGCTGGTCTCCGTCGTCAGCAACGGCCCGAGCTGCCCACACACTCTGGAGGAGACCAGCGCCCGGGTGGACAACCTGAAGGACTGGATCGAGGACACGATCGAGGCCACCGAGTAGCACGGCTGGGCAGCACGGCTGGGTAGCACGGCTGGTCGTCATCGAGAATCCGGCGGAGCACCGGGTCGGTCGTGGTCGGGTTCATCCGCCCGGCCGACGCGGCCCCGTCAGTCGCGGAGGCGTAGGTGGTCGCGCTGGGCGGCGTAGAGATCGGTGATCCGCGGGCGTACGCCGTGGCCGGCGAGGAGGCTCTCCAGGTCGCCGGGGAAGTCCGGGGTCAACTCGCTCTCGGTGCCGGCGGTGCCCTGGACGCCGACCACCAACCCGCGCGGCGCCGCGTCGGCGATCGTCACCGCGTACGGGCTGCCGCCGGTGATCCGGATGTTCCAGTGCGCGATCCGCTGCCCGAAGAGCGGGCCGGACGCGGCCGATCCGCCCACCCGGCCGTTGTTGACCAGGGTGATATCGGTTCGGGCATTGTCGAACGGCAGCGCCCGGTGCGTGTCGAAGGTGCCCTCTGCCATCCGGCCACGCCGCCAGACGTTGCCCGACGACAGGCCCTCCAGGTTGAGGCCGTGATGCACCGCGCCCGAGGGCACCGGCACGGTGAACGTCTCGATCTCGAAGTCGTCGACGAGGTTGTCATGCGACTGCATCCGGCAGGCGAAGCTGTGATGGGCGGCCCGGCCGCCGACGGCGACCCGGTCGAGGGTGGTGGATTTGGCGGAGGTGAAGCCGAAGCCGAGGTCGCAGTTCGCCACCCGGACCTCGCTGGCCCAGCAGTCGTGCACGGCTTGGAAACACACGCCGTTCGAGCCGGGATGCCGGTTGTGCGCCGCCATCGCGACCGGCTCGTTGCGGACGGTCAGTCCCTCGACCCCGCTGTCGTGCACGGTCGGGCCGGCCGCCCGCAGCCGTGCGGGCCAGCCCGGACGCAGCTCATATCTCACCGGCTGGGCCAGCTCGACCAGCCGCTCACCGAGGACGGCTGCGACCCGGACGGGCCACTGCAGCGTCGCATACTGCACGTACTGGCCGCCGGAACCGGTGACGAGCTGCGGCGCGCGGGTCGGCCAGTCGTACGCCCGGGTGCCCGCGACGTCGCCGGCGAGATGCTTCAGCAGGCTCGCGTCCGGCGGGTTGTCGCACTCGAGGACCACCAGGTCGCCCGGCTGGAGCCGGCCGGTGTCGGAGACCAGCAGGGTCCGCTGGCCGCGCGCGGCGGCGGCGACCTCGGCCAGCGTGTCGCCGAGGAGCCAGCCCTCCGTACCGGCGAAGTCCTCGGCCTCCGACCGGGCCCGACGCTCGGGCGCCATGAACCAGATCTGCCCGCCGGTCCACGACCAGCGGCTGTTGCCGTTGGACTGCCGCGCCGGCCGGTAGCCGTCCTGCAATGGGCGGCTGAAGTGCAGCACCGTGGCGTCGCGCCCAGCGCCCTGCAGCACCACATTGGACCAGTGCATGAAGACCGGCGAGGACAACAGGTATTCCCCGCGCGGCACCCGCACCGTGCCGCCGCCACGCTCACCGACGGCGCGTAACGCCGCGTTGAAGGCGGGCGCGCAGTCGGTCGCGCCGTCCGCGCGGGCGCCGAAGTCAGTCACCCGGGTCACCACCCGTGGCCGCCGCGGCCGAGCGCCGAGTCGGTAACCGGCCCGCGCGATGTCCGGCACCAGCGGGTGGGAGCCGTCCGCCCGCGCCCATTGGTCCAGCAGGGCGGACGACGCGTCCACGGGGCGGCCGGACCGGCCCGCGGCCCGCGCCGTCGTCGTCAATCCGCCGGTCGTCGCCGCGGCCGCGGCCCCGCCGATCAGCAGCCGTCGGCTCAGCTTGGGCTGGTCCAGGCGCATCGCGGCTCCTCGGGTCGAAGGGGCAAGCGCTTTCCTATAACAAACCTCACTGAAACACGGTCCATCGACTTACGTCAATCATCACCCGGCGCTGCGGGTGCGCGGGCCGCCACCAGGCACGCTTCGCCGCCGAGGCCGGCACCACCTGGTCCAGGAGTGGGGCCGACCGCCGGGTCGCGCCTGGGCCAGGGGTGGGGCCGACCGCCAGGTCGCGCCTGGGCCAGGGGTGGGCCGGCCGCCGGGTCGCGCCTGGATCTGAACGAGTCAGGGCGCCCGGACTCGTCCAGATCCGAGCACGAGTCAGCTCACGGTCAGCGTCTCGCCCACCGGCCGTGGGTCGTTCGGCGTACAGGAGACGGTGACGTTGCCGAGCAGGAACACATTGGCGACGACGGTCACGGCAGCGCCACGCACCTCATCGGTGCCGGCCGCGGTCGGGGTCCAGCTGCCGGCCAGGTCGCCGGTGATCGGCGTGTTCGCCGGAACTCTGCCGCCCGATCCGGCGACCTGGAACGTCGCTGTCTCCGCGCCACTGACGTCAAGCGACGCGGTCATGGTCCACGAGTTGATGGCCACCGGAGCCTGCAGGCTGATCTGCGTCAAGTGCAAGGCGAAGCCGACCGGCGCGCCCACGGCCGCCGGGTTGGGCGTGGCGGTGAGCGATCCGCCGATCGTGACGCTCTGGGTGCCCAGCACCGGGGCTGTGCAGGTGTAGGCAGCCGAGAAGTCGGCCGCCTGCGCCGGCGACTGCGCGACGATGATTCCGAGGCTGCCGAGCGCGAGTGCGGTGGATCCAACCACCACGCGACGGCCGATAGTTCTCATCATCGGATGTCTCCCTTCTTCGGGGGAAAGTCCGGACATCACCGTGATGCCCGTGCGTGTTACCCATTGGTAACCATCCAGTGACATATGTCAATGCCTTGAACGCGAGGAGTCTTCATGGCTGCGCCACGCCGGATCTCCACGTGCACGTCAGCCGACTGCAAGGCGGGGGCCGGGTGACACGGCGCTCGGGCGTATCGGCCGGCCTAGCGGGCCAGGCTGCTGGCACCGATGCCGGCGTTACAGACGACCGCATGCAGCCCCGGAAGGCCTGCTGCTCCTCTGTGGGCGCTGCTGTTGTCAGTCGAACTGCTCAGCCGTGCTTCGCAACGGCACCGCCGCCGAGCTGCCACATTTCATAGTTCCCACATTCTGCCGTGATCTCGGCCGTCGCCTGAGCCGCGGTGAGGAAGTCGTCGACCACCGGCGAGGTGCGCGATGCCGCCACCGCGAGGCACACCTGGTCGGGCGCCAGCTCCGGGACGGGCACATAGCTGACGTCCGGATGTGAGTAGAACACGGTCGCCGAACGGGCCAGGAACGAGATGCCCCGGCCGGCCGCGACATGCTCGAGCGTCTCGTCCACCCCGCGCACCAGATATCCGGCGTTGGGGTGCGGGCGCCTGGTGGGCTGCGTGCTCGCGTCCGCGTGCCAGATCAGCGGCTCGCCGGCCAGGTCCGCCTCGGTGACCTGCTCCTTGCCGGCCAATCGGTGGCCGGCGGGCAGCACCGCCACTCGCGGCTCGGCGTACAGCGGGGTGACGCGTAGGCCGGCCTCGTCGATGGGCAGCCGCACATAGCCGACGTCGATGCGGCCGTCGAGCAGCATCGTGGCCTGGTCGTCCCATTCAATCCGCTGCACGTCCACGATCACGCTCGGGTGCTCGGTGGCGAACTGCCGTACCGCCGGGGTGACCGCGATGCCCGCCCGGAAGCCGACCATGAGCCGCAGGCTGCCGCGCGCGGCCACGGTCACCCGGCGGCGGACCGCGTGCGCGGAGGCCAGCAGCGGGCCGGCGTCCGTCAGCAACTGCCTGCCGGCGTCGGTCAGCGCCACGCCGTGGCTGTCCCTGGTCAGCAGCGGGGTGCCGAGATCCTTTTCCAGCGCGCGGATCTGCCGGCTGAGCACCGGCTGCGCGATGTGCAGCTCATCGGCGGCGCGACTGAAATGCAGCTTATCGGCGACGGCGACGAAGTAGCGCAACTTGCGCAGGTCCAGATCCATGGAGCCTCCCGGTCCGGCGATGCCTCAAGGGTATCGCGACGGCTGAAATAGGTCTTGGACACCCCACTCAGGCCAATGGCACTCTTCATAGGCACCAGACGGGGCCGGAGCGAATTCGGCACAAGAATTCGACATCGAGATTTGATAGCACGCCCCGGAATCAGCATGAGCATCGTCGACAACAACGGGGTGGGCGTGGCGTGCTGTCCAACTATTCAGCTCCAGAAAGCAGGAACTCCATGAGCGGCATCAGCATTATCGGCCTGGGAAACATGGCCGGCGCCCTCGCCGACCGGGCACTCGCCGGCGGCAACGCCGTCGAGATCATCGGCCGCGACCCGGCCAAAGCCAAGGAATTGGCCGCCACGCTCGGCGGCGCCACCGCCGGGACGGCCGGCGCCGCCCCGGCCGGGGACATCGTCATCCTCGCCGTGCCGTACGGCAGCGCGGCGGCGGTGGTCAGCGAGTACGGGGACGCGCTGCGCGGCAAGGTGATCATCGACATCACCAACCCCGTCAACGCCGATTTCACGGGCCTGGTCAGCCCCGAGGGCAGTTCCGGCGCGCAGGAGATCGCCAAGGCCGCCCCCGCCGGCGCGCATGTCGTCAAGGCGTTCAACACCCTGTTCTCCCATGTTCTGGCGGCCGGCCCCGCCGAGGGCCGCCCATTGGACGTGTTCATCGCCGGCGACGACGCGCGGGCAAAGGCACGCGTGTCAGCGTTCATCGAGAGCCTGGGACTGCGCCCGTTGGACACCGGGATGCTGCCAATGGCGCGGGCGCTGGAGAACGTCGGTCTGCTGCAGCTGGGCCTGCTCACCCACTCCGTCAAGCACACCAACTTCTTCGTCGGCGTCACCATTCTCAGCTGAGCGCACTCGCTCCACTATTTCTCGCGCCGCGTCCTGCCAGTCGGCCTTCGGCAAGAGAAATAACAGCCTTTCCACCCATCCTCACAAGGACAGTAGATGCGCGTTTTCGTCACTGGCGGGACCGGCCATTCCGGTTCGTCCATCATCCCCGAGCTCGTCGCCGCCGGGCACGAGGTCATCGGCCTGGCCCGGTCGGACGCTGCCGCGGCGACGCTGTCCGCGCAGGGCGCGAAGGTCCGTCGCGGCGACCTCGAGGATCTGGACGGGCTCAAGGAGGCGGCCGCGGACTCCGACGGCGTCATCCACGTCGCGCACCGGCAGGACCTGCTGTTCTCCGGCGGGATCCACGCCGTGGCCGCCGCGGAGCTCCCGATCATGCTCGCCTACGGCGAGGCACTGGCGGGCACCGCGAAGCCGCTGGTCGCGGCGGGGAGCATCGGCTCGCCCGGACAGGGATTCCTGGGCCGGACGGCCACCGAGGAGGACCCGGCCCTTCCCGGTGGCGAGGAGCACAAGGGCACCCTGCGGGCTCGCAACGTCGTGGAGACCACCGTGATCGGCCTCGCCGAGCAGGGCGTGCGGTCTTCGATCGTGCGGATCGCCAACATCGCGCACAGCACGACCGATCGTGCCGGCTTCCTCCCGACGCTGATCGCGCTCGCGAAGGAGAAGGGCTTCATCGGCTACCCCGGAGACGGCGCGAACCTGTGGAACGCCGTGCACATCCGCGATGTCGCCTCCTTGTTCCGCCTGGCGCTGGAGAAGGGCCCGGCCGGCAGATACTGGCACGCGGTCGACGACGGGGGCATCCCGTTCCGCGAGATCGCCGAGGCCATCGGCAGCCGACTGGGCCTGCCCGCCGTGAGCGTTCCCGTGGACGAACTGGTGCTGCCGGGATACTTCGGGTTCCTCGCGAACATCGTCACGCAGAGCTACCCGGCGTCCAACCTCGTCACCCGCCGGACCCTCGGCTGGGAGCCCGCTCAGCCCCGCCTGCTCGCCGGTCTGGACAACGGCCACTACTTCTCCGCCGGCTGACGGCGGGGACCTCCCGCTTCGTTCATGGACTTCAAACACCCACGAACGTAGCGGGAAGGAGCCCGTCAAGATCCCTTCCGGACCGCTCAGCCGGCCGGAACTGTCTGCGGGTAGAAGAGGGCCGGATCCGCCGACAGGGACGCCTTCACGTGGGCGCTCCAGTCGTCGGCCACGATCTCGATCAACCCGGCCTCGATGCCGTCGAGGGCGATGCGCACGATGTCGGCCGGAGCGGACTTGGGCAGGTCCAGGCCGGCCGCCATGTCGGTGTCCACCAGTCCGATGTGCACCCCGGCGACGTAGGTGCCCTGGCCGATCAGCTCGAGCCGGATGCCGTTGGTCATGCTCCACTCGGCCGCCTTGGCCACGCTGTAACTGTTGGCGCCGTCGGCGGAGAACCAGGACAACGCCGACAGCATGTTCAGCACGGCGCCGCCGCCGTTGGCGGCCAGCACCGGGGCGAACTCCCGGACCACCGTCAGGGGACCGAAGAAGTTGGTCTCGAGTTCCTGACGGATCACGGCCAGGTCACCGGTGATGAGATTGTGGCCGGTGCTGATCCCGGCGTTGTTCACCACGAAGGTCACGTCCGGCGCCGCCGCGGCGGCGGCCCGGACCGATTCCGGATCGGTGACGTCCAGGGCCAGGACCTCGGCGCCGGGAAGGTCGACGCTCTCCGGCCGGCGGGCGGTGGCGTACACCTTGGCCGCACCGCGCTCCAGCAGCTGCTCGACGTAGTGACGGCCCATCCCCCGGTTGGCTCCGGTGACGAGAACGACAGAACCGGCGATCTTCACGATGCGCATTCCTTCCGCAACCCGTGAGCGACGCGTTGTCCTCACAGCGGCTACGCTAAGACCTGACGTTGACGTTAGAGGCAAGAGTGACCTCGACCACGAGGAGGAGCAGTGCGGATCGGAGCTGTTGCCGAGGGGGCCGGCGTGAGCGTGCGCGCCCTGCGGTACTACGAGGAGCAGCAGCTGCTCGAATCCGAGCGCAGCCCCAGCGGCCAGCGCCAGTACGCCGACGGCGCGATCGAGCGGGTGAAGTTCATCCAGTTGCTCTACGCCGCCGGGCTGAGCAGCAAGAGCGTCCGGCAACTGCTGCCCTGCGTCTACACCGGCCGGGCCAGCACGGCCATGCTCGAGCACCTGACCCAGGAACGCGAACGCCTCCAGGAGCAGATCACCGCGATGACCGCCGCCCGAGACCGGATGGACGCCGTGATCGCGGCCACCGCCCGGACCATGACCGGAGCCGCGCCCACCTGTTCGCTCTGAGAACTGATCACGAAGTGTCGCTGCCGCACGAGGCGGAAAACAGCGAACAACTCCGACGAACTCTGGGATCGAAACTGGCCAGAGGTGTTTCGGATCCCGAAGTCCGCCCCGGCTGCTCCCCATCCGCTCCCCAACCCCGCCCAGCCATCGCGACCGGCGCCCCCGCCCGCCGATCCCACCCGAAGACACAGACGGCGGCGGCACAGCGGACCCTGGCCCCCACGGCCTCGCCAGCCAGCACCCTCTTATCGGCGACAGATCAGGATGCCGTCGTCACGGGATGCTGGCCAGGTGGCCAGCCAGATTGAATCGTGTGCCGCAGTTGGGGCAGCTGAGCTGACCAAACAGATGGGTCAAGCCGGCGGCTACGAACTCCCGACCCGCTTGCACTGCTGCGGCGTGTAGGCGCTGACCAAGCTCCGAGGACAGCCCCGGTTCGATCGCGGAGTCCTCGGACAGCAGATCGACGAGGACTTCCTCGTCGCGCAAGGCCGCGATCTCATCAGCGTAGGTCGCACGGTCAGCGTCGGTGGCGTCGAGCGCGATGAAACCGGCGAGCGTCACGGCCGTCTCGCACCCCACGGGAGAGAAGGTGGCGATCGTCTCCGCCAGCCAGGGCAGCAGGGCGACGCTGGCGGGGTCACAGCTGCCCTGGTGGCACGACTGCTCCCAGATAATGCCCCACGCTGGAGAAGCGGGATCGGCAGCTGCGGACTCCAGGACGTCCGGAGAGATATTCACCGAGTGGAGCATCCCATAGCTGACTGGCGGCCGCCGCTGCGCATAGCCCATGGCGGGGATCGGGTGGCAGGATGGCCGCATGCTCCCGCACCGAGAAGGCTATGCCGCGTAGGCGCCCGCACCGGCTGCGCCGGTCCCACGACCTGCCAGGTCCGCAGCCGCAGATCCACGGGCTCTCCGCACGCACCCTCGCCGCCATCCGCCACGTCGGGGAGGTCCACAGCCACCTCCACCCGGCCGCCAAGTTCCTGGCCATGTATGAGGAACTGCTTCGCCGACCCGGCCGTTGGCTGCCCGGCGACGCGGTGATCAGCCCCGGCCTGGAACCGGAAGCCGCCCGTAGCGCCCTACAGGACATCCTGGCGAAACTGCCACCGGCCCCGCGACGCGAACTCGAACTCCTGCTGACACCCCTCGACGACGACTACCTGCGCCGCACCCTGCCCGAACCCGGCGAGGACCCCGCGCAGCACAGCCAATGGCGGTGGCGCGACCGCGAGCTCTGAACGCCCGTCCGGTCCCAGGCCCGGCGTGCCTTCGCGGTGCGCGGTGACTCGTCCAGAACGTTCCCCTCTCGGCGTCGCCGGGCCCGGGTGACGGTCAGCGGGATACCCCCGCCGGCAGGAGTGACGTGGTCAGCAGCCCTGCTGCCGGCTGAAGATCCACTTGGGCTCGCCGTTCCAGACGATGTAGGCGCGCGCCTCGACGCAGCGGCTCGCGACGCCGGTCACGCCGACCGGGCCGGCCTGGTAGCTGAAGTTGCCGGAGTCCGTGTCCCGGGCGCCGTCGGGAGTGCAGTGCGCGCCCTCGTTGTTCGGCCGCTCACAGCGGTAGATCTGCACCATGGTCTCCGCCGCCCGCCCGTACGCGGCGCCCCGGTGGTAGAAGCACGCGCTGTTGGTGCCGCCGTTGGCGCTGCTGTAGTAGATGACCAGTTCGCCGAGGCCCGACGACTGCACCTGGCTGTAGACGATCGTGCCCGAGCAACTGCCGGCCGCCTGGGCGGCCGGCGTGCTGACCGTCATGACCGACGCCATCGCCACCAGCGCCAGCAGCATCGAGAACACTTTTCTCACGGTTGACCGATCCCATCCTCAGTGGACTAACGTCGGTGGATCGGCATCCGCTGATCCACCATTCGCGGCAGATCATGTCAGAGGCATACAAACTTCCTGAATCGATTTTCGACGTGGGCGCCGCTATTCCTCGTCCTCCTCGCCGCTGCTGTACGGGCCGGTCTGCAGGACTCCTTCGCTGCCGCGATAGCCGCGGATCGCACGGATCACGACGGCCCGGATCTCGGTGATCGCCCACTCCAGCCGCTCTGCGTCGGCGGCGGTGACCCCGAGGAAGCCGTGCAGCCGGCCCGCGTTGTCCAGGAAGCAGATCGTTCCGCTGAGCTATACGGGGTTTGGCGGAGAGGGTGGGATTCGAACCCACGAGACAGCTCGCGCCGCCTACGGCGTTTCCGGCGCCGCTGCCGTGACCGCCGGCGTCCACCTCCATGACAACTGCGCTCCCTCGACAGGAGTCGAACCCGTATCGACCGGTTAACAACCGGCCGCTCTGCCGTTGAGCTACGAGGGATTGGCGGGTGTCCGAGTCGAACGGCTCCGCTGGGTCATGAGCCCAGCGTGGTACCACTTCCACCACACCCGCAGTGCCGTCGAGAGGAATCGAACCTCCGCAATCCGGATTAAAAGTCCGGAGCCCGGCCATCAGGCGCCGACGGCATGTGTCGCGGCACCCGGGGCACCGCGAGAGTGCCCCGGGCCGGAATCGAACCGGCGGCTGCCCGCTTAGGAGGCGGGTGCTCTGTCCGCTGAGCTACCAGGGCGACACGGGAGTCATCCCAACGGTTTTCGGGACCGTGGCTGGCGCCTGCCTTCGGCTGGCCCTTCCGCTGCGTCGGATCGTCCGGACTCGAACCGAAACCTTCCTGGTCCCAAACCAGGTGCCCTACCGATTGGGCTACGACCCGTTGTTACCACGTCGGGTACGCGCGCTATCAAGCCGCGCCGTACCACGCTTTCCATGTGTACGAGCCGAAGCCCGGACTCGAACCGGGTTCTTGCGCTTACGAGGCGCACGCTCTGTCCAGGTGAGCTACATCGGCGTAGTGCCCTGGGCGGGACTCGAACCCGCACGGGCCGCGGTTTGGGCGCGGTGCCTCTGCGTTGGGCTACCAGGGCGAACATTGCGAGGTCGGTCGCTGGGAGTGCAGGAGTCGAACCCGCATCACGGTGACCAAAGCACCGGGGCTTGCCGTTAGCCGAACTCCCATCAGGGTGCCGAGGATCGGGGGCGGCGACCTTCCGCCCTCGGCTTGGTCCTCGTCGTGCTCACCGCCGGTGTCGAACCGGCAACCTCCGCCTTTTCAGAGCGGCGCTCTACCATCCGAGCTCGGTGAGCAGGGGTGTTGCCAGGAGCAGGCCGGCGTCGTGGTGGCGCCGGCGGGTCCCGTTCTCCTGCCATTCCGCTGTGGAGTTCTCAAGTGGTGCCGTGTCCATGCCGCGAGGATTCTGCGACAGACCCGGTGATGCCCGGGAAGCAGAGAAGCCGCCTTCCCCGGTTCGGGAGGCGGCTTCGGCGCGGTGCGCTTCGGCGTGGCGCTAGGTGCGCCTCCCGGTGGTGGGCTTGCTGTCGAATCGCTCGGAGGTCCTGAGGGTGCGGGCGGCCGAACCGGATTGCCCGGCACAGGTCGTGGTGACCTCGCCGCGCGGCGTGTGCCGCTGCGGGGTGATCGAGGTGTGCCACAACATGGTTGGTCTCCTGACCGTTCGTTCGTGCTCCGGTGCTGATCTCTACGGTAGAGCTGTCCTCCGGACACCAGCAAACCTATTTCGCACAGAGCGGCCGGGGCAGGACGGCTTCAGTTCCAGACCCACCACGCGCCCTGGCGGTAGTCCGGCTACTCCCCCGGATCACGGGTATGACGAAGCGCGGCGCCCGGGTGGGCGCCGCGCTCGATCTGGTGGTGCGGAGGGTCAGCGGTTGCCGTTGAGGGTCGACGGCAGCAGCGTGGTCGCCACCGGCGGCCGCTGTGCCTGTGCCTGGGTGGCCCGCAGGGTTGCGGCGTCGCCCGGGTCGGTCGGCAGCGGCGTGACGAACGGCTGGTACTCGCCCACGCAGAGCTTGCCCTTCGCCGGCAGGGTCCCCTTGAGCAGGTAGTTGTCGATGGCGCCGGTCGCGCACGCCGAGGTGCCGTACGAGGTGTGGCCCCAGTTGGTGTTCGACAGCAGCCGGCTGTTCGGCAGCAGCTTCGACGCCGAGACCGCGTCGTCGTAGTTGGTCGCCGGGTCCCACTTGGTGCCGACGATCAGGACCGGCGCGGCGGTGCGCCGGTTCCACGGCCCGGTGTACGCGTCCTCGTCGCGCACGGTCCAGGTGTTGCGCGCGCACTGCGCGGTCGACCAGCCCCAGGCCCGGCCGAAGTACGGCGCCCGCTTGTCGGCCTTGGCCATCAGCGCCGGCCACGAGCTCGCATCCTTCGGGTGCAGCGCGTCGGTGCAGTCGACGCCGGCGAACGACTCGAAGCCGTTGTCGTACGGGAAGTCGCGCCCGGCCTTGGCCCGGGCGTCGGTGATCCTCTTGATCAGCTTGGCCTTGGCGGCGGCCTTGGCCGCCGGGCTGGCCGGGTTGAGCAGGGTCCAGACGAACTGGGCGTCCTGGGTGACGAAGTCACCCGCGTTCACCGAGTAGAGGTCGCCGAGGATGCCGCCGACCAAGTCGGCGTAGGTGATCGTGAAGCTCTCCCCGGATTCCTCGTCCGTGATCACCAGCGGCTTCAGCCGCAACTTCTGGGCGATGGTCTCGAAGTTCTTCACCGGATCACCGGCCGCGAACGCGCAGTACGACTCGCCGGCCTTGTCGCAGCGCTTGAGGATCTCCCGCAGCGCCCGGTAGGCGCCGTCGGCGGAGCGCAGCCGCTCGTCCTGCTCCTGCGTGGCAGTCTTCTTGGTGCCGACCCAGTGCTCCGGGTCGAGCACGCCGTCGACCACGACGGCCCGGAACCGGTCCGGGAACATGTTGGCGTAGTACTGCCCGATCGCGGTGCCGTAGCTGAAGCCGAGGTAGCTCAGCTTCTTGTCGCCGACCGCGCGGCGCAGCACCTCCATGTCCCGGACGACCTCGGCGGTCGACATGGCTCCGGTCAGCGGCTTGCCGGTGGTCGAGCAGGCCTTGCCGAACTTCTTGGCGGCGTTCACGTACGTCGCCTCCTGGGCCTTGCCCCAGGGGAAGGCGACGTTCATCTGGGACAGCACGGCGCCCTGGTCCTTGACCGACTTCCAGCACTTCACGTTCGTGCTGTTGCCGATGCCGCGCGGGTCGAAGCCGACGATGTCGAACCTGTCGAGCACCGCGGGGCTGAGGAAGGAGGGTGCGGCCAGCGCGATCGAGACACCGGAGCCGCCCGGGCCGCCCGGGTTGAGGAACAGGCTACCGATCTTGCGTTTCTGGTCCTTGGCCTTGATCCGGAGAACGGCGATCTCGGTGGTCGCGCCCTTCGGCTTGTCGTAGTCGAGCGGCAGCCGGGTCGTGGCACACTCGGCGGTCTCGTAGCACTTGTACCAGCCGAGCTTGGGCGTCGGAACCTTGTCGACGCGGGCGCGCTCCTTGGCGCTGGTCGTGTCCACGCGCGCCCTCGCCGACGCGGGCGAGGCAGGTCCGACGAGCCCCGCCACAAGGACGGCGGCGGTCGCTCCGGCCGCGAGGAGGCTTCTCCCGATAGGTGGCAATTCCCCAGCCTTTCCATCGACGAACGCGGCTGCGTCGCCGCGCGCATCGGATAGTAGGCAATGGATGCCATAGGTCTCACCGGCGCGATGTCCAATGAGGCCGGTCCGAAATGGCGAGCCGTTCATCCTCGCCCACCTGGGCGAGCCGGGCCTGGACCCGGCGGCGATCGCGGCCGCCCACCACATCTCCCGGTGCTACCTGCACCGGCTCTTCCAGTACGGGGTCTCGCCACAGCAGTACCGGGAGTGCGCGCTGAGGCAACAGGTGTGCGCCCGCCCGTAAGGACAGCCGGGTGCCGCGGCAAGCATGCTCGTTCCCTGACGTCCGCGACGGGCCCGCGCCGTCGTGGATCCGGGGGCGACGGCGCGGGCCCGCGGTCAGACCGCGTCGAGGGTGCGGACCCTCAGGAAGTGCTCCCACCCGGCCCGCGCGGTGCGGGGCCCGGTACTGGTCAGCCGGCCGAGAGCAGCCCCAGCACCAGGGCCAGCGGCGGCCAGCCGGCGCGGCCGCACCGGGTCACGGCGTAGCAGCGCAGCCGGACCTGGGCGCCGGTCAGCGGCAGCAGCCGTACGCCCGGCAGGGTGGGCTCGTCCATCGGCAGCAGGCCCACGCCCAGGCCGGCGACGATCATGTCCTGCACCAGGTCCAGGCTGTCCGCCCGGTGCACGATCCGCGGGGTGAAACCCACCAGCGAGGCGACCGTACGGACCACGTCCTCGTCGGCGGTGTTGCGGGAGTTGACGATCCAGTCGTCGGCGGCGAAGCCGGCGAACTCGGTGGCCGGGGCGTCGCGGGGCACCGCGAGGCCCCACGGGACCTCCCAGAGCGGCACCGCCTCCAGGCCCTGGTCGAAGACGGCCGGGGCCAGGTTGTAGTCGTAGGTCAGCGCCAGGTCCACGGCGTCCATGGCGAGCAACTCGAACGCCTCGAACGGTTCGTGCTCGTGGATCAGCAGCCGGACCCGGGGCGTGGTCCGGGCGAGGGTCGCCGCGATGGGCAGCAGCGACCGGCGCACGGCCGTCGCGAAGCCCGCGACCCGCAGCGCCCCGGCCGGCTCCGCGTCCGGGTCCAGGTCGAGCCGGGCCGCCTCGACCGCGGCCAGGATGGTCACCCCGTGCCCGGCCAGCCGCTGGCCGGCCGGGGTGAGCCGGACCCGCCGGCCGTCCGGCTCGGTCAGCGTGGTGCCCGCCTCCCGGGCCAGGACGGCGAGTTGCTGCGACACCGTGGAGGTGGTGATGTGCAACTCGTCGGCGACCGCCCGCATCGAGCCCAGCCGGGACAGTTCCACCAGTAAGCGCAGGCGGCGGGTCTCCATCCCACTATCGTCCACCAAACCCGGACGGTACGTGGTACCGACCACGACCGCGGGGTTGCCGGCGCGCCGGAAGGACGCGAGACTGGTCGCCGCTATGGCCACGAAGGACGGGAATCGTGACAGTGGAAGCATCGACTGACGGGCCAACACCAGCCAAGATCGACACGTCGGTGCCGCACTCCGCCAGGATCTGGAACTACTGGCTCGGCGGCAAGGACAACTACCCGGTGGACCGGGCGGCCGGAGACCAGTTCCGGGCCACCTTCCCCGGCGTGGACGAGGTGGCCCGCGCCTCCCGGCAGTTTCTGGTTCGCAGCATCGGATACCTGGCCGGCGAGGCCGGCGTCCGGCAGTTCCTCGACGTCGGCACCGGGCTGCCCACGGCCGACAACACCCACGAGGTCGCCCAGCGCGTCGCGCCCGAGGCGCGCATCGTCTACGTCGACAACGACCCGCTGGTCCTGATCCACGCCCGCGCGCTGCTCACCGGCAATCCCGCGGGCGCCACCGACTACATCGACGCCGACCTGCACGATCCCGGCCGGATCCTCCGCGAGGCCGCCCGCACCCTCGACCTCACCGAGCCCGTCGCGCTGGTCCTCAGCGGAGTCCTCGGCCACGTCGCCGACACCGGCGAGGCGCGCGGCATCATCGGTCGGCTGATGGAGCCGCTGCCGTCCGGCAGCTATCTCTCGCTCAACGACGGCACCAGCGTCGTGGCCGGCCCGGAGGCCGACAAGGCGCTCGACGAATATGCCGACACCGGCGCCGTGCCATACCGCAACCGCACCCCGGCGGAGATCGCCGGCTTCTTCGCCGGTCTGGAGCTCGTCGATCCCGGTGTGGTGTCCGTGCCGCACTGGCGCCCGGAGCCCGGCGCCGAGCCGCGCGACGTCGACGCCTTCGGTGGTGTCGGCCGCAAGCCGTAGTCACGGCACCGGCACCCGCCGCCACGGTCCAGTTTGGACCACGGACGGTCATCGATGGAGCCGGCGATTTGCGTGCCTGTGCGAAAGTCATGGCCATCTATGGGCGCCGGGCCACGAGGGCCCGGCTGACGGGAGGCCCTGCATGCGCCTGCGAAAATCGCCCGCTGCTCTGCTCGCCGTGGGGACGGTTGCCGCGCTCGCGGCGGTCGCGCCCACCTCGGCGTACGCGGCACCTGCTCCGGGAGCGCCTCCGGGGCAGGTGGCCGCCACATCCACCAGCATCACCCTGATCACCGGCGACCGGGTGATCGTCACACCGGACGGCCGGACCAGCGTCGACCGCGCGCCCGGACGGAGCGGAACGCGGTTCGTCAGCCGCGCGGCCGGCGGGCACCACTACGTGATCCCGGTGGACGCGCTGCCGCTGGTTCAGGCCGGCCGGCTCGACCAGCGGTTGTTCGACCTGACCGCGCTGCGCGACTTCGGCTACACCGGCGAGGCCGAGCTGCCGTTGCTCCTCGCGTACCCCCGGTCGGGAAGCCGCAAGGGCCCGGCCGGCGCCCGGGCGGCGACCGGCGGGACGGCCCGCGTCGCCCGCGATCTCAGCGGGGTGGGCGCGCTCGCGGTGCGCACGCCGCGGACCGCGCGGGCCGAGCTTTGGACCTCCCTGACCACGGGTACGGCCGCAGCCCGCGCGCTCCGGCCGGGTGTCGAGCGGATCTACCTGGACGGCAAGCGCAAGCTCGACCTGGACGTGAGCGTGCCGCAGATCGGCGCACCGGCGGCCTGGCAGGCGGGTCTGGACGGCACCGGCGTGACGGTGGCGATCCTGGACTCCGGCATCGACGCCACCCACCCCGACTTCGCCGGGAAGATCGTGGCGAACGAGAACTTCACCACCGACCCGAACGCGGACGACGTCGTGGGGCACGGCACGCACGTCGCCTCGATCATCGCCGGCAGCGGCGCGAAGTCCGGCGGCAAGTACCGGGGCGTGGCGCCCGGTGCGAAGCTGGCGATCGGCAAGGTGTGCGAGACCGAGTTCTGCGAGGAGTCGGCGATCCTGGCCGGCATGCAGTGGGCGGCGCGGACCGCCCCGGTCATCAACATCAGCCTGGGCGGTGGTGACTCGCCGAGCATCGACCCGCTGGAGCAGGCCGTCGACGAGCTGACCGCCGCGCACGGGGCCCTGTTCGTGATCGCGGCGGGCAACGCCGGCGGCACCGCGACGGTCGGCTCGCCGGGCAGCGCCGACTCGGCGCTCACCGTCGGCGCGGTGGACGACGAGGACCAGCTGGCCGACTTCTCCAGTCGCGGCCCCCGGGTCGGCGACGACGCCATCAAGCCGGACATCACCGCGCCCGGTGTGGACATCGTCGCGGCCCGCGCCGCGAACGGCCAGATCGGCACCCCCGCCGGGGAGGGCTACGTGAGCCTCTCCGGCACCTCGATGGCCACCCCGCACGTGGCCGGCGCGGCAGCGATCGTCACTCAGCAGCACCCCGGCTGGTCCCCGCGGCAGCGCAAGACCCTGCTGATGGGCGCGGCGAAACCCACCGAGGGCGTGGACGTCTTCGGCCAGGGCGCGGGCCGCGTCGACGTGGCCCGCGTGGTGCGCCAGGCGGTGTCCGTGGACGAGGGCAGCATCAGCTTCGGCCGGCAGCTGTGGCCGCACGACGATGACGCACCGGTCACCAGGACCGTCACCTACCGCAACGGTGGCACCGGGCCGCTCACCCTGTCGTTGTCGCTGACCGGCGACTCCGGCACGTTCTCGCTGGCGGCGACCAGCGTCACCGTGCCGGCCGGCGGCACCGCCACGACCACGGTCACGGCGGACACCAGCGGCGAGGGTGTCGACGGCTTCAAGACCGGGCGGCTGGTCGCGACCGGCGCCGGCGACGTCCGGGTGGAGACCCCGGTCGCGGTGAACCGCGAGGTGGAGAGCTACGACGTCACCCTCCGGCAGCTCGGCCGCGACGGACAGCCCGCCGAGCACGTCACGTCGCTGAACCGGCTGGACCAGTTCGCGATCTACGATGTCTTCGGCAGCGAGGCGACCGACAAGGTGCGGCTGCCCAAGGGCGAGTACGGCCTGCTCACCTGGATCTACGGTGCGGCGGACCTGACCACGCTGGTCCAGCCGAAGCTCGTCGTCAACGGCCCGGAGAGCGTGCTGCTGGACGCTCGCCGCGGCAAGCCGGTGACGATCACCGTGCCCCGCAAGGACGCGACACCGGCGTTGGTCGCGGTCAATGCCGACTGGGTCAGCGAGGAGTTCGGGATCAGCGCCTCCGCGCTCTCCGACAGCGGCGACGATCTGTTCCTGGGGCAGGTCGGCCCGCGCGCCAAGCAGGCTGGCTTCTTCGGGTCGGTCAACGCCACCTTCGCGAAGTTCGACGAGGCGGGGCAGACGTTCCAGGACACCCCGTTCACCTACAACCTCGCGTACCTGAGGGAGGGCGCCTTCTACAACGGCTTCACCAAGCGCGTCCGGGCCGGCGAGCTGGCCACGGTGAAGTCCAGCTTCGCCCGGGAGGCCGAGGGCGTCACCGCCATCAAGCTCAACTGGCCCGACCTGGGGCCGACCATCGGCGGGTGGGCCGTGGGCCTGGGGTTCCGGCTGCCGTCGGAGCGCACCGAGTGGTTGAGCACCGAGGGCAGCACCACCTGGGCGGGCGAGTTCGACCAGGAGCTGCGCGGCGACGACCCGGAGAGCTTCCCCGAACTGCTCAGCATCGCCGTCTCGCCCGACAAGCGGTACCGGGCGGGCCAGACCTACCGGGAGGCCTGGAACCGTGCGGTGTTCGCTCCCTCGGTCGCCGGTGACCTCGACGCGGCGGTGCGGATCGAGGATCTGATCGTGGCCGGCATCCCGCTGTTCAGCGACGGCGTCGGGCACTGGGGCGACGCGCGCGCCGACACCGCGCGAACGGCGCTCTACGCCGGCGGCACGCTGATCGCCGAGGTGGCGTCCGGCTACGCCGAGTTCAAGGTGCCGCCGGGCAACGCGCGGTACCGGCTGGAACAGTCCGCCAGCCGCGGCGCACCGTTCCGGCTGTCGACGTCGGTCAGCGGCGCCTGGACGTTCCGTTCGGCGACGGCCGGGGAGGCTCCCGTCCGCCTGCCGTTGTCCACCGTGCGCTTCAGCCCGCGCGTGGACGCGAAGAACGTCGCACCGGCCGGCGAGCCGGTCGTCATCCCCGTCACCGTGGAGCGGCCGACCGGCTCGGCGGCCAAACCGAACCGCACGCTGACCGTCGAGTTCTCGACCGACGACGGGCGGACGTGGCGGCCGGCCACGGTGCGGGGAACAGGTGACCACCGGACGGCCCGGGTGATCAACCCCGCCGGGCCCGGGCACGTGTCGCTCCGGGCGAACGCCACCGACGCCGCGGGCAACACCGCCGCGGTGACGGTGCTGCGGGCGTACGCGGTCGGATAGGCACGCTGGACGAACGGGGCGGTGGGCCGATGGCTCGCCGCCCCGTTTCCGTCGCCGGGCGCTCAACCCGGCAGGCGGCGCACCTTGACCGTGCTGTCCGTCCGGTGCGCCGGCTGTCCGTCCGGCCCGTTCTGCAGCCGGTCGTGCTTGGCGGCGCGCAGCACCTGCCACTCCCCCTCGCCCAGCCGCAGGCCGGCGATCACCTCGTCGGGCTCGGGAAAGGAGATGTCGCCGTGGGCGTGGTGCTGCTCGGCGAAGGGCCCGAAGTCCTGGTGCCCCTCGATCAGCAGGATGCCGCCGGGGGCGACCGCCGCGGCGGCGGCCAGCAGGATCCGCTCGCGGGGCACCTCGCCGCGGGGGTAGAGGAACTGGGCCGACACCAGGTCGAACGTGCCGGCCGGGAACGAGCTGCCGAGGTCGTGGCACTGGAAGTCGACGCTGACCCCGGCCCGCGCGGCGTGCGCGGCGGCCTTGGCCAGCGCCACGGCCGAGATGTCGGTGGCGGTGACCCGCCAGCCCTGCGCGGCCAGCCAGATCGCGTCGCCGCCCTCGCCGCAGCCGAGATCCAGCGCGGTGCCCGGCGTCAGGTCGCTCACCTCGTCCCGGAGGGCGACGTTGACGTCGCCGCTCCAGACGGCGGTGCTCTCCGCATAGCGGGTGTCCCAGTAGGTCGCGTCAGTCATGCCGCCAGCCTGCCCGCCCCCGGCGCCGGACGACAACATCTGTTGCCGATTCGGCAACAGATCAGCGGCTCACGTACTCGCGCAGGTGCTCCGCGGTCAGGGTCTGCGCGCTCGCGACCAGCTCCCGCGGGGTGCCGGTGAAGACGATCCGGCCGCCGTCCTGGCCCGCGCCCGGACCCAGGTCGATGATCCAGTCCGCGTGGGCCATCACCGCCTGGTGGTGCTCGATGACGATCACCGTGTTGCCGTCGTCGACGAGGCGGTCCAGCAGCGCCAGCAGCTGATCCACGTCGGCCAGGTGCAGGCCCGTGGTCGGCTCGTCCAGGATGTAGGTGGCCGCCTTCTCCGCCATGTGGATCGCCAGCTTCAGCCGCTGCCGCTCGCCGCCCGACAGCGTGGTCAGCGGCTGCCCCAGGCTCACGTAGCCGAGGCCGACGTCGACGAGGCGGTCCAGCACGGCGCGGGCCTGCTTCTCGGTGAAGAAGTCCCGGGCCTCGCTCACCGACATGGCGAGGACCTCGCTGATGTCGCGGCCGCGCAGCTTGTACGTCAGGACCTCGGGCGTGAACCGCTTGCCCTCGCACTCCTCGCACACCGAGGCGACCCCGGCCATCATCGCCAGGTCCACGTAGACCAGGCCGAGGCCCTTGCAGTTCGGGCAGGCGCCCTCGGAGTTCGCGCTGAACAGGGCCGCCTTCACCTTGTTCGCCTTCGCGAAGGCCGTCCGGACCGGGTCGAGCAGGCCGGTGTAGGTGGCCGGGTTGCTGCGCCGCGACCCCCGGATCGCCGACTGGTCGACCACCACGACGTCGTCGCGGCGCGGCATCGAGCCGTAGATCAGCGAGCTCTTGCCCGAGCCGGCCACCCCGGTGACGACGGTCAGCACCCCCAGCGGGATGTCGACCGACACGTCCCTCAGGTTGTGCAGCGACGCGCCCTTGATCGACAGTGTGTCCGAGAAGGATCGGGGCTCGTCCCGCAGCGACACCCGGTGGTCCAGGTGCCGGCCGGTCAGCGTGCCCGAGGCGCGCAGGCCGGCGACCGTACCGGCGAAACAGACCTGGCCGCCGGCCGGGCCGGCGCCCGGTCCGAGGTCGACCACGTGGTCGGCGATCGCGATGGTCTCCGGCTTGTGCTCGACCACCAGCACCGTGTTGCCCTTGTCGCGCAGCCGCAGCAGCAGGGTGTTCATCCGCTGGATGTCGTGCGGGTGCAGCCCGATGGTGGGCTCGTCGAAGACGTAGGTGACGTCGGTCAGCGCCGAGCCGAGGTGCCGCACCATCTTGACCCGCTGCGCCTCGCCGCCGGACAGGGTGCCGGACTCGCGGTCCAGGCTCAGGTAGCCCAGACCGATCTCGACCAGCGAGTCCAGGGTCTGCCGCAGGCCGGTCAGGACCGGCGCGATGGACGGCTCGTGCAGCTCCCGCAGGAACGCGGCGAGATCGCTGACCTGCATGGCCGAGCACTCGGCGATGTTGCGCCCGGCGATCCGCGAGGCCAGCGCCTCCGGCTTGAGCCGGCTGCCGCCGCACGCCGCGCAGGCCGCGAAGGTGGCGACCCGGTCGATGAACGCCCTGATGTGCGGCTGCGCCGAATCGCGGTCCTTGGCCAGATACATCCGCTGGACCCTCGGGACCAGGCCCTCGTAGGTGGTGTTGATGCCGTTGAGCTTCATCTTCGTGGCCGGCTTGTGCAGCAGGTCGTCGAGTTCGCCGGCGGTGAAGTCGCGGACCGGCTTGGCCGGGTCGAAGAAGCCGGCGTCGGCGTAGCCCTTGACGTACCAGCCGTCGACGCTGAAGCCGGGAACGGTGATCGCGCCCTCGTTGATCGACCTGTCCGGGTCGATCAGGCCCGCCACGTCGATGGTGGAAACCTTGCCGATGCCCTCGCACGCCGGGCACATGCCCTCGCCGTTGAACGAGTAGGCCAGCGCGCTGCCCGCGCTGGGCACGCCGACGCGGCTGAAAACGATCCGGAGCATCGTGTACGCGTCCGTCGCCGTGCCGAGCGTCGAGCGCGAGTTGGCGCCCATCCGCTCCTGGTCCACGACGATCGCGGCGCTCAGATTGCGCAGGCTGTCGACGTCCGGGCGGCTCGGGCTGCCCATGAACGACTGCAGGAACGCCGAATACGTCTCGTTGATCATCCGCTGCGACTCGGCGGCGATGGTGCCGAAGACCAGCGACGACTTGCCGGAGCCGGAGACGCCGGTGAAGACGGTCAGGCGCCGCTTCGGCAGCTCCAGCGACACGTCCCGAAGGTTGTTCTCCCGGGCCCCGCGAACCTCGATGACATCGTGGGAATCAGCGACGTGCCGCTGCTCAGCCCGCACGGCGGCGGGCGCGGCGGGCCGCGAGCTCGTCTCCGGCCGCGGGCTGCTCGGGCACGCCGGTGCCGACCGGCTGCGGCCCGGCCGCCGGCTCGGCGGGCAGGTGCGAGAGCGAACCCTGGATCTCCTTGAAGGCGCCGCCGATGGCGATGCCGAAGACACCCTGGCCGCCCTGGAGCAGATCAACGACCTCCTCCGGCGAACGGCACTCGTACACCGTCGTGCCGTCGGAGATCAGGGTGATGCCCGCCAGGTCCTCGACCCCGCGCGAGCGCAGCGTCTCGATGGCCTTGCGGATGTTCTGCAGGGAGACGCCCGCGTCGAGCAGGCGCTTGACCACCTTCAGCACGACCAGGTCGCGGAACGAGTACAACCGCTGCGTGCCGGACCCCGACGCGTCCCGGATGCTGGGCAGGACCAGCGCCGTGCGCGCCCAGTAGTCGAGCTGGCGGTAGCTGATGCCGACCGCCTGACATGCCGTCACTCCGCGATACCCGGTATCGCCGTCCTCGCCGACAAGCGGACCCTCAACCGAGTCTGACTCGTGCACGCGACTACCTCCCCGCTGCGCGGTGCCGCTTCACCTGGACTTCACGAGCCTATAACCCAGCGCGCCACGAAACAGGGAGGTAATGCTGCGACACGCCGCGTACGGACGACCGGACCGAAGGTGGCCGTCGATGCCCGAACCGGGCGACCGGGGCTCAGCCGGCGAAGTCCTCCGGACGCACCTGGTCGAGGAACTCGCGGAACTTCTCCACCTCGTCCTCCTGCTCGTCCGGGATGACGATGCCCGCCTCCGTCAGCACCTGGTCGGCGCACCGGATCGGCGCACCCACCCGCAGGGCCAGGGCGATCGAGTCGCTCGGCCGCGCGGACACCCGCAGATCGTCGCCGATCAGCAGGTCCGCATAGAAGACATTCTCCTTCAACTCCGTGATCTCGACGGCCTTCAGCGGCGCCTCGAGCGCCGCGAGGATGTCCCGTAACAGATCATGGGTCAACGGTCTGGCGGGCTTGACGCCCTGTTGTTCGTACGCGATGGCAGTTGCCTCCACCGCACCGATCCAGATCGGCAGGTACCGATCGCCGTCGACCTCCCTGAGCAGGACGATCGGCTGGTTACTGGGCAGCTCCACCCGAACCCCGACCACGCTCAGCTCGCGCACCGCCCGCCTCCGTGTCGCACGTCGTTGCCGCCCCGTAGGCCGACGCCGCCCCCGCAGGGCAACGCGACCATCAGGCTGTTTCCTGCCTATCCTGCACGGTACACGGACGCTCCGAACGGAGCGCCACACGATGCCGTGTCTGTGGGTTACCCGGGCCACCCCAGGCAAACCGGGACTCGCGCCGCGACGCCACCTCAGCGCGCCACAACGCGCCCTCAGCGCCCGAGGGTGTCCCGCAATCCGGCCCGTACCAGCGCGGCGTGCAGCCGCTGGGACAGCGCCTGCAGCTCGCGCGCCGTTTCCGCGGCCCGCGCCCGGGCCGCGGGGTCGTGCTGGCGCATCAACGGCGTCAGCAGCTGAGCGAACAGTCCGACCTCCCGGTCCGCGCCGGTCCGGAACGCGCGCAGGTGCCGCAGCTCCAGGCCGTGCCGGACCAGGCCGACCACGGCCTCGACGATCACCACGGCGTCGCCGTCGTACCAGCCCGGCGGCCGCGAGGTCACCAGGGAGAGCTGCTCCAGCTCCGTGAGCATCTGCTCGGCGATGCCGGTGCGCTCCACCAGGTCGGCCCGCGACACCCGGGTGTCGGCGGTCTCCGCCGGCACCTCGGCCTCCGAGCCGACCGCGACCAGCGACGGCCGCCGGTGGGCCAGCGTGTCGTCACCGCGTTCCTGGGCCTCGAGCTGCTCGCGGATGACGCGCAGCGGGAGGTACTGGTCCCGCTGCGCGGTCAGGACGAAGCGCAGCCGCGCCACGTCGTTCCACGAATACTTCCGGTAACCGGAGGCGGTGCGCTGCGGGTCGACCAGCCCCTCCGCCTCCAGGAACCGGAGCTTGGAGATCGTGGTGTCCGGGAACTCGGTACGCAGCTGGGCCAGCACCTCCCCGATGCTCATCAGCGCAGCGTCACGACCGCCCGGGGCACGATTGCCCTGGGCGCTCATGCCGTGGTCGCGCGCGGCCGCCCCCGACGGGTTCACGCCCCGCTTCCCTCGCCCTCCGGCCGGGGTCCGGCGATGAAGACCAGCCGGAACTTGCCGATCTGGACCTCGTCCCCGTTGCTCAGGGTCGCCGACTCGACCCGCTCCCGGTTCACATACGTGCCGTTGAGCGAACCCACGTCGCGGACCGTGAAGGTGCCCCCGTCGCGGTGGAACTCGGCGTGCCGGCGCGAGACCGTCACGTCGTCCAGGAAAATGTCACTGTCAGGATGGCGACCACTCGTGGTCACGTCATGGTCCAGCAGGAACCGCGCACCCGCGTTGGGGCCGCGGCGCACGACCAGCAGCGCCATCCCCGGGGGCAGCGAGCCGGACATCCGGCTCGGCACCACGTCGGTCTCGGGGCCCTCGAGCACCTCGTCGAGCGCACCGAGGTTCAGCGTGGACGTGACGTCGAGTGGGGGGAACTCGTCGTCTGGGCGCGTCATCGGACCACCTCACGGATCTGTTTCGGTCGCCGCCCGACGACGCGGGGTGAGCGAGCCGGACCCAGGTCCGGAGCGCAGCGCCCCCCGCCGCTGCCCGGAGGTCCGGACGGCACGACTATCGGTTTCGAAGTAATAACAGTTCTTCACGTGCTCCGCGAGCCTAGTCAGCGCCGAAATGGCGGGCAACCAGACGCGCGGACGTTCAGCTGTCGGTCAGCGCCTTGTAGGCTTCCGCGTCCAGCAGGCCGTCGAGCGCCGCCGGGTCCTCCGGGGCGATCTCCACGAGCCAGCCGGCCGCGTACGGCTCGGCGTTGATCAGCTCCGGCTCGTCGGCGAGGCTGCCGTTGCGGGCCACCACGATGCCGGCGATCGGCGCGTAGATCTCCGAGACGCTCTTCGTCGACTCGATCTCGCCGAGCTGGTCACCGGCCCGCACCGCGGTGCCCTCGTCGGGCAACTGCACGAAGACGATGTCGCCGAGCGCGTCCTGCGCGAAGTGGGTGATGCCCACCCGCACGGGCGCGGTGCCGTCACCGGACACCCACTCGTGCTCGGCCGTATACCGCAGGTCCTCAGGAATCACGCATTCCTCCGTTGACAAGCGCGCCCGCTCACGAGACCGGACGCGCGTACTGCAGGCTGGTGGGCTGACGCACCGCGGTCACCTCGACCGTGCTGCGTTGCTCCATGGTCACGTTACCGCCGGCCTGGCTCACCGAAGCGACCACCCCACCAGGGATCTGCAGCGCGGTCTGCATGGTCGACGGCACCCCGATCACCCACAGTGTGTAAGGACCGCTCAATTCCTTGCCGTCGACGATCACCTGACCACCGGCGGCATCAACAAAATAGGACGAGGCCACGATCCGCACGGCGACGCCGTTGTTCCCGATGATCTCCATCACCTCGCCGCCGGCGCCGCGCAGCTCCTGCACGGCGTTCAGCAGGGCCGAGGCCTTGATCGCCTGGCCCTTCGGGTCGATGGAGATCTTCAGACCGGGTCCCCGCGCGGGCAGCGTGCCCGACAGCAGACCCAGCTCATCGGCCCGCTTGCCGGCCTCGGCGAGGGCGGCCTGGCGCCCGGCGACCCCGGAGGTCAGCTGCCGCTGGCTCTCCTCCAGGGCGTTGATCTCCTGCTGCAGCCGCTGGTCCCGCGCCTCGAGATCACTGAGAATGCCGACGAGGTCCTCCTGGCGCGCGCTGGCCAGCCCGCCGTCGTCGTCGTTGCTGCGCAACTGCACGACCAGGGTGAACCCGAGCAGGGCGAGCAACACCCAGATCAACGCACCCGCCGAGGTGAGCCGCCGCCGGGCCGCCGGCTTCCCCGGCCCGGCCTTCTCGGGTACGGCCCCATCCGGTACGGCCGAAGCACCGTCCGCCGTATCGCCCGCACCGTTGGCCGTCACCACATCGGGTGACGTAGCCGGCGCGCCGGCCTCCGGCCCAGCCTCCCGGTCGAGCGGCGCGGGGCCGGCGTACGGCCCAGCCTCCCGGTCGAGCTCGGCGAGGCCGGCCGAGGACTCGGCTCCCGGGTCGGCCGGCGTGGCCTCGGCCGGCGTGGCCTCGGCCGGCCGGTCCTGGCGGACATCCGGGCTGGCCGTGACCGGTGCCGGGCGATGCATCGTGGTCGTTTCCGGCGCGAAGAACGGTGGCTGCAACCGCATCGTCGCGCCGCCGCGGAGCGACGGCGGCTCGGCGGCCGGCTGGGCCGGCTCACCGGGCGCCGGTGGCGGCGTCAGCAAGGTGGTGGGCTCGTCGTCGCGCCCGGCCGGGTGGGAGACCACGGTGGGCTCGTCCCCGGCCGCCACGGGCGTGTCAGCCGGCTCGCTCCGGCTATCGGCCGGGACGTCCGGATCCCGCGGGTGAACCGCGGTCGCCCGCCGGGCCCGGCACAACCATGGCCGAGGCGAGGCGGACCGTGGGGCCGTCCGCGGACAACGGCGCATACGGATCCAGCGGGGTGTCCATGTCCGGCCCGGGCGACACGGCCGCAGGCGGATCGGGCGGATCGGCGCCGGGCTCGAAGGGGTCGGCCGCCGGTCGCCGACCGGCGGCGGGCATCCCCGGACCGCCGAGCGTCGCAGCCCGGTCGGCGCCACGCCCCTCAGCGCCCGGCCCGTCGCCGGACCCCGACCGGGTCGCGAACCGGTCAGGCTGCTCATCTCCGGACTCCGGTCCGGTCACAGGCCGGTCAAGCTGCCGGTCGCCCGGCTCCTGCCCCGGCGCCGGCCGGTCGGGCCGCGATTCCGACGCGGGACGGTCGGGCCGCGAATCCGACGCAAGCCGGTCGGGCCGCCCGTCGCCGGACTCCGGCCCGGTCGCGGGACGGTCGGGCCGCGATCCCGGCGCGGGGTGGTCGGGCTGCTGGTCGTCGGTCATCGCGCTACGCCCGGAACAGGTGTCGGCGGATCGCGGCCACGTTGCCGAAGATCCGGACGCCGAGCACCACCACGACGCCGATGGAGAGCTGGCTGCCCACGCCGAGCTGGTCGCCCAGGTAGACGATGATGCCCGCGACGAGCACGTTCGAGATGAAGGACACGACGAACTGCTTGTCGTCGAAGATGCCGTCGAGCTTGGCGCGCACGCCGCCGAAGACCGCGTCCAGCGCGGCCACGACCGCGATGGGCAGGTACGGCAGCAGGGCCGGCGGCACCGTCGGATCTAGCACGAGGCCGAGCACGACGCCGGCGATCAGGGCGAGTACGGCGATCATCAGCCGCCTTTCGACGCTTTGCTGGACGGGGTGGGTGCGCTGGACGGCAGGGCCGGTGGCACCGCATGGCGCAGGTTCGGCGAGGCGGCGGCGTCGAGGGTGACGTCACCGACCTCGGCCACGTCGTACGAGATGCCGAACTTGGTGTTCAGCGCCCGGAAGAAGCGGCCCGCCGAGCCCTCGCGGAACGTGCCGGCGAGGTTGTCCGGCCCGATCGCCACCACCTGGTACGGCGTGGTCACCGGCCGGAAGTCGACCAGGATGGCCTCGCCCGCCTGACGGATCGTCGACGTGGCGGTCAGCCGCTGGCCGTTGACCGCGATGGCCTCCGCGCCGGCCGCCCACAGCGCGTTCGTCGCCACCTGCAGGTCGGTGTCGCGGACCCGGGCCTCGCTCTTGCGCTCGCCGGTCAGCGGGTCGACCGGCGTCGGTCCGTCGCCGACGGTGACCCGGGCGCCGGAGCCCCGCACCGGCGCCAGCCCGGTCTCGGCCTCGAGGTCGCGCAGCCGGGCCACGGCCGCGCCGCCGAGCTGCTTCTCCCGCAGGCCGGCGACCTCGGAGCGGAGCCGCTCCGCGCGCTTCTGCAGCTCGGTGGTCTCGGTGCGGCGGTTTTGCACCTGGTCGATGAGGGTGGCCCGGGCCTGGCTGCGGGCCGGCTCGTCGGCCATCGTCTGCTGATAGGCCACCACCAGCAGGAAGCCCAGGGCGACCAGGGTCAGCGCGCTGACGCCGCTGACGACCTGCTTCGCGGTGCCGGTGCGGCCCTCGCCGCGGGCCTTGCGGGCCGCCGCGTCGGCGTAGCCCGGGTCCAGCGGGTTCTGGAACAGCTCGGTCAGGAAGTCCGGGGCGAACCGGCGCTGCCCGTCGCCGCCGTCGGGCGAGGTCATCCGGCCGCTGCCCCGGCCCGGTCGGCGCGCAGCATGGCGCGGGTCTGCGCGAGGTAGAGCACCGCGGCCGCCCAGTAGAGGCCGAGGGCCCACCAGGCCAGGGCCCAGCCGATCGGCGAGGCGACGGCGTGGACCGACGGGACCGCCTCGGCGAGCAGGAGCACCGGGAACGCGCCGAGCAGCAGGAACGTGCCGGTCTTGCCGACGTAGTGCACCGGCGGCGGCCCGTACCCATGCCGGCGCAGGACCAGCAGCGCGACCGCGAGCACGACCTCGCGCAGCACCAGGGCCGCGGTGAGCCACCAGGGCACCACCTCGCGCAGGGTGAAACCGAGCAAAGTGGCCAGGATGTAGAGCCGGTCCGCGAACGGGTCGAGCAGCTCGCCGAGGCGGCTGACGGAATTCATCCGGCGGGCCACGTAGCCGTCGACCCAGTCGGTGGTGCCGCCCAGCGTCAGCACGATCACCGCGGCGACGTCGTGCTGCGGGCCGAGCAGCAGATAGAGGAAGAGCGGCACGCCCAGCAGCCGGATGAAGCTGATGACGTTCGGGATGGTCCAGATCCGGTCGGAGGCGGTGATCGGCGGTGGCACCGGACCGGGCGTCACCCGCGCAGGCTGCTGCGACATCGCGCCCCCTCTCCCCTTGCCAGCCCCGGGACCCCACCCGGGGACGTCGGACCGCCACCCCGGCGGCATCGTCCGTCGCCGACCCCCCGGTCGGCTCGCCGGACACACCGGGGCCGGTCACTCGCGGAGCCACTATAACCAGCCTCGTCGTTGTCCCGGTCCAACCGTTGCCGTTGAGCGCCATTTTGCCTTCATGCGGCAGTCCTGCCTCGCGGCCGCCGGCGCGACTCGGCGAACCCGGCGTCGGCGATGTGCCGACCGACCTCCGGTCGGCGAGCATCCCGGTGGTGCGGGACACCTCCCCTAGAGCATCCTAGGAAGGAGGTGCCCCGCGCGTTCTCAGCGTTTGCCGCGGCGGCTGCGGACGTAGTCGTCGACCACGTAGCGGCCCAGCTCCGTCACGTCCGGGCTGAACACCCGGCCGCCGCTGCGCTGGGCCACCGCGTCGACGAAGCGGCGCAGGCCCGGGTCCTCCCCCAGCATGAAGACGTTGAGTGTCGCGCCGTACCGGGTGAGCAGGTCGACCTCGCGCACGGTGAGCTGGACCGTCTCCGGCAGGGTCGGCCAGGTGAAGGACGCCTGGCCGTCGTCGCCCAGGTGGGCCGTCGGCTCGCCGTCGGTCACCACCAGCACGACCGGCTCGGCGCCCGGATGCCGGCGCAGGTGCCGGCCGGCCAGCTTCAGCGCGTGCTGCAGGTTGGTGCCCTGCACCATGTCCGGCTCGATGGCCGCCAGCTCGCCCTGCGACAGGCTCATCGCATATCTGCCGAAGCCGATGATCTGCAGCGAGTCCTGCGGGAACTGGGTCGCCACCAGGTGCGACAGCGCCAGCGTGGTCTGCTTCATCGGGCCCCAGCGGCCGTCCGCGAACATCGAATACGACAGGTCGACGCAGAGCGCCACCACCGCCGAGGCGCGGCGTTCGGTCTCGGCGACCTCGAAGTCCTCCGGCTGCAGGCGCACCGGCACCGTGCCCACGCCCGCACCGGCGCGGCGGCGGATCGCGTTGCCGATGGTGCGGACCGCGTCGATCGGCTGCTCGTCACCGAAGCGCCAGCGCCGCGACGACCCGATCAGGTCACCGGCCGCGCCCGCGTCCCGCAGGTCGTGCGAGCCGCGTTTGCGGCCGGACAGATCCGAGAAGACCTGCGCCAGCGCGGTGCGGCCGAGCCGGCGCAGCGCCTTCGGCGACAGGGTCAGCCCGTCGTCGTCGCGGGTGACCCAACCCTGGCGGCGCAGCTCGCGTTCGAGCTCGCGCAGCCGGCGGACGTCGTCGGCGGCACCGCGGCCGAGCTGGCGCTCCACCGCCTCGACGTCGACGTCGTCCAGCGTCGCACCGGGGTGCTCCTGGCCGAGCTGCTCCAGCAGGTCATCGAGCTCGCCCAGCTCGCCGAGGGCCGCCGTGGCGTCGCCGTAGCCGAGGTCCTCATTGCCCCGCATCCGCTCGCCGCGGTTCCAGTTCAGCTCGGGCCGCAGCGCCCGCAGGTTGTCGGTCAGCTCCGCCAGCCGGTCGCGCAGCGGGCCGTCGCCGAGCGCCTGCTCCATGAGCTGGGCCAGCTCCTCGCGCTGCTGCGGGCTCAGCGAGCGCATCAGCCGCTCGGCCGCCGCGGCCCGCCGGGCCAGGGAGTCGACCAGCTCGTCGATGGTCTGCGGATTTTCCGGGAAGAACTCGCCGTGCTTGGCCATGAACTGCTGGAAGGCGTCGTCGGTGTCCTCGCCGCGGGCGTGCTTGGCGAGCAGGTCGTTGAGGTCGCCGACCATCTCCGCGACCCGGGCGTCGGTGGCCGGGTCGCGGCCCCGCAGCGCGTCCTTCATGCCGGCGAAGCGCTGCTCGACCACCTCGCGCCGCAGCCCGTCGAGGATCTGCTGGTAGGTCGCGCGGGCCTCGTCGCTGGCCCAGTCGTAGTCGGACAGCTCCCGCACGGCCTGGCTGGTGGAGCGGGGCAGGTTGTCCAGCACCGCCTCCTGGAAGCGGGCGTCGTCGCCCTCGCGGCCGCGCAGCTCGTCGCGCTCGGCCGCGACGGCCTGGTCGAGCAGCTGCTGGGCCCGGGTGACCGCGCCGTCGAGGTTGCCGCGGCGGAGCGCCTCGCGGCGCATCCGGCGGGCCCGGGCCTCGAGGTCGTCGAGGCCGCGGCCGTCACGGGGGCCGCGGCGCAGCAGGTCACGCAGCGCGTCGCGGAGGCTGTCGCCGCCGAGCACCCGCTCGCCGACCTCGTCGACGGCCGCCCGCACGTCGTACGGCGGCGCGAGCGGGTCGGGCCCGTCCCGCCACGCGCCATACCGAAATCGGTTACCGGCCATGACCGGGCTCCGCGCCGGGTTTGGGGACGGTTGCGGCCGAGCGGAAGAAGAGGCACATACCGATCAGCTCCCGTACAGGGTGCGGCCGTCGTCGGTCAGCTCCTTGGCCAGCCGGCGGGTGAGGTGCAGCCCCTCCAGGACGAACTCGACGCCGGAGGCGGCCTGACCGGGACTCGGCGCGTCGCCCAGGCCGAGCCGGTCGAGGACCTTGGCCAGGCCCGGCACCGTGCCGATCTGGCCGAGCAGCTCCTCGGCCGAGACCAGGTCGCCGGTCTCGATGATGGCGCCCTCGGCGACCAGGTCGGTGAAGCCGGACAGATCCAGCCCGGTCAGCCGGGCCCGGAACGTCTCGGCGGTGGCCAGGCGCAGCAGGTGGGCGAGGATCTCGGTCTCGCGCCCCTCCTCGCCGCTCTCGAACTCGACCTTGCCGCGCAGCGTGCTGGTCACCGAGACGGTGTCGCAGATCCGGGCGACGGCCTCGCGCTCGTTGCGGAGCCCGGAGCGGCGCAGCGCGGACGCGGCGACGGTCTCGGCCGCCGCGATGGCGAACCGGGCCGAGATGCCCGAGCGGGAGTCGACGGCCGGCGACTCGCGGACCGCCCGGGCATAGCGGGCCAGGACGTCGATCAGGTGGTCGGGCACCGCCGCGGCCAGCGCCGCCTCCTGCCGGATCAGCTCCGTCTCCAGCTCGATGTCGAGCGGGTAGTGGGTGCGGATCTCGGCGCCGAAGCGGTCCTTGAGCGGGGTGATGATGCGGCCCCGGTTGGTGTAGTCCTCCGGGTTGGCCGAGGCCACCAGCAGCAGGTCCAGCGGCAGGCGCAGCTGGTAGCCGCGGACCTGGATGTCGCGCTCCTCGAGCACGTTGAGCAGCGACACCTGGATGCGCTCGGCCAGGTCGGGCAGCTCGTTGACGGCGAAGATGCCGCGGTTGGTGCGCGGGACCAGGCCGAAGTGAATGGTGTCCGGGTCGCCCAGGGCGCGGCCCTCGGCCACCTTGATCGGGTCCACGTCGCCGATCAGGTCGCCGACGCTGGTGTCCGGGGTGGCGAGCTTCTCGCCGTACCGCTCGGAGCGGTGCAGCCAGGAGACGCCCAGCAGGTCGCCGCTTTCGGCGGCGAGCCGCCGGGTGGCCGGGGTGAGCGGCAGGTAGGGGTGCTCGCGCAGCTCGGAGCCGGTGATGAACGGCGTCCACTCGTCGAGCAGGTCGACCAGGCCGCGGATGAGCCGGGTCTTGCCCTGGCCCCGCTCGCCGAGCAGGACCATGTCGTGGCCGGCGAGCAGCGCCCGCTCGACCTCGGGCAGCACGGTGTCGTCGTAGCCGACGATGCCGGGGAAGCGGGGCGCGCCGCGGCGCAGCCGGTCGAGCAGGTTGTCGCGCAGTTCCTCTTTGACCGTGCGGAACTCGTGGCCGGAGGCGCGGAGCTCGCCCAGGGTGCGGGGAAGATCGGTCGGAGGTACGGGGACGAGCTGTGTGGAAGCTTCAGTCACTCCGGAAACGCTACCTCGCAGGTGTGACAAGTGACGGGGGCCGCGGCCAGCGCCGGGGAATTGGCTCTGGCCCCGGACGGCCGGGAGACGGAAGGCTGAGCGGCATGAGCGACATCGAGATCCTGCGGTACGCGGTGTTCAGCGCGGACCCCGCCGGCGGCAACCCGGCCGGAGTGGTCCTGGACGCGAGCACTCTGTCCGAAGCCGAGATGCTGACGATCGCGGCGGAGGTCGGCTATTCGGAGACCGCCTTCCTGACCGAGGACCGGGGCGCGGGCGTCCACCGGGTGCGCTACTTCAGCCCGCTGGCCGAGGTGCCGTTCTGCGGGCACGCGACCGTGGGGACCGCGGTGGCGCTGGCCGACCGGCGCGGCCCGGGCACGTACGTGTTCGTCACCAACGTCGGCGAGGTCCCGGTGACCGTCGACGATCAGCGCCGCGCGACGCTGACCAGCGTCGGCGCCCGGGTGGCGGACCTGCCCGGCGACGAGCTGAGCGCCCTGCTGGCGGCGCTGCGGTGGGAGCCGGCCGACCTCGATCCGGCCCTGCCGCCCCGGGTCGCGTACGCCGGGGCGTACCACCCGGTGATCGCCGCCGCGAGCCGGCAGCGGCTCGCCGACCTGGACTACGACGTGCCGGTCCTGAAGGCGTTGATGGAGGCGAAGGGCTGGACCACGATCCAGCTCGTCTGGCGCGAGGCCGAGGACCGGTTCGACGTGCGCGACCCGTTCCCGGTCGGCGGCGTCTACGAGGACCCGGCCACCGGCGCCGCCGCGGCCGCGTTCGGCGGTTACCTGCGTGATTTGTGGCTGGTGCCGGGCGATGCCGTGGTGCTGCTGTCCCAGGGTGACGACCTCGGCCGGCCCGGCCGGCTGACCGTCACGCTGACCCCCGGCGAGGCCGGCGTGCGGGTCAGCGGCACGGCGGTGCCGATGGCGGGGTAGCGCGACGATAGAGTCGGGCCCCGATGAGCGCCACGATGATCGTCCGGGAACTCGCCGCGGGGCACGGCGACCGCACCCTGTTCAGCTCCCTCGACCTGGTGGTCGCCCCCGGGGACACGATCGGCCTGGTCGGCGTGAACGGGGCCGGCAAGACCACACTGCTGCGTACGCTGGCCGGGCTGCTGCCGGTCGAGGCCGGCGCGGTGACGCTGAGCCCGCCCACCGCGAACGTCGGCTATCTACCGCAGGAGCGTGAGCGGCGCGCCGGCGAGACCGTCCGGGACTTCCTGGCCCGGCGCACCGGCGTCGGGCCCGCCCAGGTCGCGATGGACGCGGCCGCCGAGGCGCTGGCCGCCGGCCGACCCGGCGCGGACGAGACCTACGCGGCCGCGCTGGAGCGCTGGCTCGACCTGGGCGGGGCCGACCTGGACGAGCGGGCCGGGGCCGTCGCCGCGGAGCTGGGGCTGGGTGTCGCGCTCGACCACCCGATGACCGCGCTCTCCGGCGGCCAGGCGGCCCGGGCCGGGATGGCGTCGCTGCTGCTCAGCCGCTACGACATCTTCCTGCTCGACGAGCCCACCAACGACCTGGACCTGGCCGGGCTGGCCCGGCTGGAGGAGTTCGTCACCTCGCTGCGCGCGGGCACGCTGCTGGTCAGCCACGACCGCGAGTTCCTCACCCGGACGGTCACCGCGGTGCTGGAGCTGGACCTGGCCCAGCAGCAGGTCCGGCGCTACGGCGGCGGCTACGCGGGCTATCTGGAGGAGCGCGAGCGGGCCCGGCGGCACGCGCGCGAGGACTTCGAGGAGTACGCCGACCGCAAGGGCGCGCTGCAGGACCGGGCGCAGATGCAGCGCGGCTGGATGGAGCACGGCGTCCGCAACGCGCGCCGCAAGTCCAAGGACAACGACAAGATCGGCCGCAACGTCCGGGCCGAGTCGACCGAGAAGCAGGCCGCCAAGGCCCGGCAGACCCAGCGGATGATCGAGCGGCTGGAGGTCGTGGAGGAGCCGCGCAAGGAGTGGGAGCTGCGGATGGAGATCGCCGCCGCGCCCCGCGCCGGCGCCGTCGTGGCGACCCTGCGCGACGCGGTCGTCCGCCGCGGCGGCTTCACGCTGGGCCCGGTGACCCTGCAGATCGACTGGGCGGACCGGGTGGCGATCACCGGCGCGAACGGCGCCGGCAAGTCGACGCTGCTCGCCGCGCTGCTGGGCCGGCTGCCGCTGGCGGCGGGCGCGGCGCACCTCGGCCCGGGCGTCGTCGTCGGCGAGGTGGATCAGGCGCGCGGGCTGTTCCTGGGCGACGAGCCGCTGATGGCCGCGTTCGGCGCGGCCGTGCCGGAGCTGCCGGACGCCGAGGTGCGCACGCTGCTGGCCAAGTTCGGGCTGCGGGCCGCGCACGTGCTGCGCCCGGCCGGCACCCTGTCGCCGGGCGAGCGCACCCGGGCGGCGCTGGCGCTGCTGCAGGCCCGCGGGGTGAACCTGCTGGTGCTGGACGAGCCGACCAACCACCTGGACCTGGCCGCGATCGAGCAGCTGGAATCCGCGCTGGCCGGTTACCCGGGCACGCTGCTGCTGGTCACCCACGACCGGCGGATGCTCGAGGCGGTGCACACCACCCGGCTCGTCGACGTCACCGCCGGCACCGTCACCGGGTGACGCCGCGCGGCTCGCTGATCGCGCTCTCGTTGCCGGAGCGGTCCAGGCCGCTGAGGCAGTACTTGGCGGCGGCCGCCGGCGGCGCCGGGTCCCGCACCTTGGCGCCGTTGCGGCCGGTGGCGACCAGCTTCGCGGCGGCGCCGTCGACCCGGTAGAGCGCCCAGCTCGCCGGCTCCTTGCCCGCGCCGGCCTGCCATTCCAGCTCCACCGGGCCGGCCGCGGTGCGGCGGGCGGCGACCAGCCGCGGCGCGCCCGGCGGCTCGGCCGGCAGCTGCGCCATCGGTGGCAGTAGTGAAGGCGCGGCGTAGTGGTGGTCGCGGTAGCGGGTGACCGACCCGAGCCGGTCCTCGCGGATCTGCTTGGCGCTGAAGTGCACGCTGCCCAGCACGCCGTACTTGTCGTTGAGGGTGAGCTGGCGGTCGAGCTGGTCCGGCTGCCTCCAGGGGCCCTTCTCACCCACCCGGTAGTCACCCTGGCCGATGTAGAGCTGCACCCGGGTGCCCTTGACCAGCTCCGACCACCAGGGCAGCGCCTTGGTGTAGTCGGCCTTGTCGAAGCCGATCGCCCAGTACAGCTGCGGCACGACGTAGTCCAGCCAGCCCTCGCGGACCCACTTGCGGGTGTCGGCGTAGATCGAGTCGTAGCTCTGCAGCCCGTGGGTGTCCGAGCCGGCCCGGTCGGTCTCCTGGTTGCGCCAGATGCCGAACGGGCTGATGCCGAACTTGACCCACGGCTTGAGCTGCTTGATCCGCTGGTTCATCTCGCGGACCAGGGTGTCGACGTTGGCCCGGCGCCAGTCGCCGCGGCTCTGCGCCTTGTCCGCGCGCCGGGCGAAGCTGGCGTCGTCGGCGAAGGTGTTTCCGCCGCCCTCCGGGTAGGGGTAGAAGAAGTCGTCGAAGTGCACGCCGTCCACGTCGTATTTCGCGACGGCCTCCAGCATGGCGTCCTCGACGAACTTGCGCGCGGCCGGGATGCCCGGGTCGAAGTACAGCCGGGCGTTCTTGCCGTCCGGGTAGGAGATGGCCCAGTCCCGGTGCTTGAGCAGCGGATGGTTCGGTGCGAGCTTGGCGAAGTCGGCGCCGGGCCCGGACGGGCCGGGCTGGGTCCCGCGGTACGGGTTGAACCAGGCGTGGAACTCCAGGTTGCGGGCGTGCGCCTCGGTGATCATGAACTCCATCGGGTCCCAGCCGGGTGACCTGCCGTCCCGCTTGCCGGTCAGCCACTCCGACCAGGGCGCGTACGCCGACTCCCAGAACGCGTCCCCGCTGGGCCGGACGTGCACGAAGATCGCGTTGTGCCGCATCGACACGGCCAGCTCCAGCCAGGCGCGGTATTCGGCCTGGACCTGCTCCTTGCTCAGGCCCGGCTTGCTGGGCCAGTCGATGTTCATCACCGTGGTGAGCCACATGCCCCGCAGCTCCTTGACGGCGCTGACCGGCACCCCCGCGCACCGGCCCGGGGTGCCGGCGGCCGGCCCGACCTGGGCGGGCGCGTCCCGCGAGCCGGCCCCCGGCGGCTCGTAGGTGGCCGCCCGGAGCAGCCCGATGCCGAGGACCGACACCGCCAGGAGGACGGCGGCGACGATCAGGACGAGCCGGACGGGGGGACGGGGCATCGCCCCAGTGTGCCTGGTCCTAGCCTCAGACCATGAGGGTGGTCGTGGTGGGTGCGGGGGTGGCGGGCCTGTCCTGCGCGCGGGAGCTGGCCGCCGGGGGCGTCGCCGTCCGGGTGCACGAGCGCGGCCGGGTCGTCGGCGGACGGCTGGCCAGCAAGCGTTTCGACGGCCGGTATGCCGACCTCGGCGCGGCCTACTTCGTCGCGGACCACCCGGACTTCGCCGCCCTGGCCGGGCGGTGGCGGGCGCGCGGGCTGGCCCGCCCCTGGACGGACACCCTGGCGGTGTACCCCGGTGGGACGACCACGGGCCCGGTGCGCTGGGCCGCGCCGGGCGGGCTGCGGTCACTGGCCACCGACCTGGCCGGCGGGCTGAACGTGCGGCTGGGCAGCGAGCTGACCGCGATCCCGGCGGACGCGGACGCCGTGGTGCTGGCCATGCCGGGCCCGCAGGCGTTGCGGCTGAGGCCGCCCGCGGCGGTCGCCGACGTGGCCCGCGCGCAGGTGTGGGAGCCGGTGCTCGCGGCCGTGTGCACGTACGGGAAGCGGTCCTGGCCGGAGATCCACGGCGCGTTCGTGAACGACCACCCGGTGCTGGCCACGATCTTCGACGACGGCGACCGGCGCGGCGACGCCGCGCCGGTGCTCGTCGCGCACTCGACCGCCGCCTTCGCCCGGCCCCGGCTGGCCGACCCCTCAGCCGCGGCCGGCGAGCTGGCCGCGGCGGTCAACGAGGTGCTGTCCCTGACCGGCCGGCCGGAGGTCCACGTGCACCGCTGGACCTACGCCTCCCCCGCGCCGGGCACCTCGTCCTTCGCGACCGACGGCCGCGTGTGGCTGGCCGGCGACGCCTTCGGCAAGCCGCGGGTGCAGACGGCCTGGCTCTCCGGGCGGGCCGTGGCGCGAGCCATCCTGGGCGGTCAGAGCAGCGAGCGGTAGACCTCCAGGGTGTCGACCGCGATCCGGGACCAGCTGAAGTGCTCGACCGCGCGGCGGCGCCCGGCCAGGCCCATCGCGGCGGCCCGGGCCGGGTCCCGGATCAGCTCGGTCATCGCGGCGGCCAGGTCGGCGACGAACCGGTCGGGGTCGACCGGGGTGCCGGTGCCGTCGCCGACCTGCTCGATCGGCACCAGCAGGCCCGTCTCGCCGTCGGCGACGACCTCCGGGATGCCGCCGGTGGCGGTGGCGACCACGGCCGTCTCGCAGGCCATCGCCTCCAGGTTGACGATGCCCATCGGCTCGTAGATCGACGGGCAGACGAAGACCGTGGCGTGCGTCAGCACCTGCACGACCTCGTGCTTGGGCAGCATGTCCTGCACCCAGATCACGCCGCCGGCCGCGCGGGCGTCGCGCAGCTCGGACGCCAGGCCCTCGACCTCGGCGGCGATCTCCTTGGTGTCGGGCGCGCCGGCGAGCAGCACGATCTGGGTCTCCGGCGGCAGGTCGTGACAGGCCCGCATCAGGTACGGCAGGCCCTTCTGCCGGGTGATCCGGCCGACGAACACCACGCTGGGGCGGTTCAGGTCGATGCCCAGGCGCTCGATCACGTCGGTGCCGCGGTCCGGAAGATACTGCTCGGTGTCGATGCCGTTGTAGACCACCCGGATCTTGTCCGGGTCCACGCTCGGGTAGGCGGTCAGCACGTCCCGCTTCATCCCACCGGAGACGGCGATGATCGCGTCGGCGCCCTCGATGGCCGTCCGCTCGCAGAACGACGAGAGCGCGTAGCCGCCGCCGAGCTGCTCGGCCTTCCACGGGCGCAGCGGCTCCAGGCTGTGGGTGGTGACGACGTGCGGCACGCCGTACAGCAGCTTGGCGGTGTGGCCGGCGAAGTTCGCATACCAGGTGTGGCTGTGCACGATGTCGGTGCCGTCGCAGCCGGCCGCCATCGCCAGGTCGACACCCATGGTGCGCAGGGCGGCGTTCGCCCCGGCCAGCTCGGTGGGCTCCGGGTACGCGGTGACGCCCGGCTCGTCGCGCTTGGCGCCGAAGCAGTGCACCCGCACGTCGGTCAGGGGACGCAGGTCGCGGGCGAGATATTCGACGTGCACACCGGCGCCGCCGTACACCTCCGGCGGGTATTCCCGGGTGAGCAGGTCGACGCGCAGGCTCTTACCGGTGGATGTCGAACGTGAGTCGGTCACGAGACGCAGAATAGTCGTTTCCCGGGTTCCCCACGGGAAACGATCTACGCCGCGCCGGGCCTACCCGTTGACCGTGATGCCCTCCGCGAAGCGGATCAGCTGCTCGCGGGTGACCGGTACGTCCTCCTGCTTGACGTACACCGTCAGGACCCGCCGGGAGTCGAGGGGCACGGTCAGCGAGCCCGGTCCATCCTCGTTGCCCGACAGCGTGGCCCGCCTGCCGCCGACGATGAGCCGCTCGTCCTCCGGTGCCGGCCTGTTGTGCTCCGCCGGCGCGTCAACGACGACGCAGATCCCCCGGCCGCCGTCCGGGTCGGCGAGCAACGCCGGCGGGGCCAGGCACAGGTAGTCCTTCGTCATCGTCTGCAGGACCAGCCCGGCCGGCGCCGCGGCGACGGTGAACGGCACCGGCGAGGCCGGCAGGGTCCGTAACCGCAAGCCACGGGCGAACCGCAACACGTCGCTCTCCGTGCTGTGGCCCTCGCTGCTCACCTGGACCCAGCGGCCGTCGGCGAGCTGCCAGCGGATCCCCACGTACTGGTCTTCGCCCGGATTCATGCCCTGATAGACGTCGGCCCCGACGGCCCGGACCTTCGCCGGGCGGCCACTCACTGTCGTGGCGCGGTCGCTGCCGTCACCCTCCGCCCACCAGGATCCGGGCTCCGGTCCCACCTCGACCTCCACGTGCTCGGTCGGGCCGCGCTCGTAGCCGAGCAGCAGGGTGGGTCCCGCCCGCCCCACCCGCGACGCGCCGACCCCGGACGGCGTCCACCCCGGCGTCAACGGGAACGTGGGCGGCTCCACCCTCGGCCGCTCCCAGCCCGCGATCGGGTCGGCCGGCGCGGACTGCAGCGGGACCGGGGCCGACGCCCGGCCGTTGGTCACCGCGACCGGCACGGCGATCGCCGCCACCAGCAGCGCGGCGGCACCCAGCACCGCCACCCGCCGCCGGTTGGCCCGCCGGATGCCCCCGCGCACCTCGTCGAGCAGGTCGGGCCGCATCGCGGGCTCGGCGGCGTGCTCCCGCAGGGTGGCCCGCAGGTCGTCTTCGAGCATCATCGGGTTCCTCCGGACAGGCTGGACGGGGACGGGGTCAGCTCGGTGCGCAATCGGGCCAGTCCGCGGGCGGCGTGCACCCGTACCGTCGAAGCGGCGCACCGCAGCACCTCGGCGATCTGCCGGTCGTCCAGGTCCTCGTAGTAGCGCAGCACCAGCACCGCGCGCTGGGCCCGGGTGAGCCGGTCCAGCCGCGCCCACAGGTCGTCACGCACCGCGTGCCGGTCGGCGAAGTCGGGCGCCGGCCGGTCCGGCGCCACCTCGACGGCCAGGTCGTCCCCGGTCCGGCCCGGCCGCTCCCCGCTGGAGCGCCGGCGCAGCCACGACACGTGCGAGCGCACGAGCGCGGTCCGCAGGTACGCGCCCGGGTCGTCGGCCTCGATCCGCGACCAGCGCCGGTACGCCTTGATCAGGACCTCCTGCACGAGGTCCTCCCCCAATTCGCGGTCCCCGCACAACAGGTACGCGAACCTCCGTAACGCGTCGCCCCGGGCCCTGACGTACTCCTCGAATCCATGCCGCACTGCCTCGCTCCCCCGCTGCGGTCGTGACGTCCTCCCCCGAAGGACGCCGCGAGGGCGCCCGTCCGCTTACCCGTTCCGAGGATTGCCCCGGCACGCAAGTTCGGCATCGGACGGCGAAACCATCCCGAAGGCCGGGCGACACGCGGAGAATCCTCGCTTCGACTGGCGCTGGGGCACGCGGAAAGTTAGCGTCACGGGCATGGCTGTCAAGGTGCTCGCGATCGTTCTGGCAGGTGGCGAGGGCAAGCGCCTGATGCCCCTCACCGCCGACCGGGCCAAGCCCGGCGTACCCTTCGGCGGCATCTACCGCATGATCGATTTTGTGCTGTCGAACCTCGCCAACGGCGGGTTCCTGAAGATCGTGGTGCTGACCCAGTACAAGTCGCACTCGCTCGACCGGCACATCACCAAGACGTGGCGGATGTCGACCCTGCTGGGCAACTATGTGACCCCCGTACCGGCGCAGCAGCGGCTCGGCCCGCGCTGGTTCGCCGGCTCGGCCGACGCGATCTACCAGAGCCTCAACCTGATCAACGACGAGAATCCCGACTACGTCATCGTCTTCGGCGCGGACCACATCTACCGCATGGACCCCAAGCAGATGGTCGACGACCACATCGCCTCGGGCGCGGCGGTCACCGTCGCCGGCATCCGCCAGCCCAAGTCGATGTCCGACCAGTTCGGCGTCATCGACGTGGGCCCGGACGGCCGCCGGATCAGCGCCTTCCGCGAGAAGCCGGTCGACGTCGAGGGCCTGCCGGACGCCCCGGACGAGATCTTCGCGTCGATGGGCAACTACGTCTTCACCACCCGGGCGCTGTGCGAGGCGGTCACCGCCGACGCGCAAAACCCCGACAGCAAGCACGACATGGGCGGCAACATCATCCCGATGCTGGTGGAACGCGGCGAGGCGAACGTCTACGACTTCCGCGACAACGAGGTGCAGGGCAGCACCGAACGCGACCGCGGCTACTGGCGCGACGTGGGCACGCTCGACTCGTTCTACGACGCCCACATGGACCTGATCGCGACGCTGCCGGTCTTCAACCTCTACAACATGGACTGGCCGATCTTCACCAACTACGGCTCCTGGCCGCCGGCGAAGTTCGTGCACGGCTTCGACGACCGCCAGGGCCGCGCCGTCGAATCGATGATCTCCCCCGGCGTGGTCGTCTCCGGCTCCCTGGTCGAACGCTCGGTGGTCTCCCCGAACGTGCGGGTGAACTCGTGGGCGCACGTGGAGGGCTCGGTCCTGATGGAGGGCGTCCGGGTGGGCCGGCGCGCGGTGGTCCGCAACGCGATCATCGACAAGAACGTGCTGATCCCGGAGGACGCCCGGATCGGCGTCGACCTGGAGAGCGACCGCAAGCGCTACACGGTCTCCGAGAGCGGCATCATCGTCATCGGCAAGGGACAGCGGATCGAGCCCTGACCCCGGACCACGGGCTCGGCACCAGCGAGCAGCGGGGCCCGGCGGGGTGACGACGACCGGTGCCGCGTGCGGTCAGGCCCGGTCGCGGAGGGTTTGGCTCGGGGACACGCCGTAACGGACCCGGTAGGCGCCCGCGAAGCGGCCCAGGTGGGTGAAGCCCCAGCGGGTCGCCACCTCGCTCACGCTCACCTGGCCCGGTCCCGCCCGGCTCAGCTCCGCGTGCACGCCCTCCAGGCGGAGCCGGCGCAGGTAGGTCAGCGGCGGCACCCCGACGTGCTGGCGGAACGACTCCTGCAGGACCCGGATGCCGACCCCGGCGATGCCGGCCAGCTCCGCCGCCGTGAACAAGCGGCCCGGTTCGGCGTGCATCGCGTCCAGGGTCCGCTTCACCGTGCGGGGACGCCGGGCCGTCGGCTGGCCCGCCGAGCCGTACGAGGACGGGTGTTCGACCGCCTGGGCGAGGCTGCTGATCGCCAGCTCGCGCCACCGGCGCAGCAGGTGCGGCAGCAGGCTGAGGCCGTCGATCTGCCGGGTCTCGCCGAGCAGCAGGCGGACCAGCGCCAGCCAGCTCCGGCCGGGACCGCCGGCCAGGCCGAACGTCGCACCGAGCGGCAGCGGGGAGCCGACCTTGCGGTCCAGGGTCGCGTCGAACTCGCGCTCCATGGCCAGCCGCTCCACCTTGACGCTGATCAGCCGGCAGTCGGCCGACCAGCGCAGGCTCGTGTCGCCGACCGGGCGAAAGACGGCCGCCTGGCTCGGATCCGCCCGCGTCGCCGCCCCGCGGTGCAGCACCCGCACCGCGCCGGTCAGCGGCGCCAGCACGTGGTAGGCCGTCTCCAGGTCACCGGTGGCCAGCTGCATCTCCACGCCGTAGCTGATCTCCGCGATGGTGATCGGGCCGATCTGGACGGCCTCGCCGGAGAACGCCAGCACGCCCGCTCCGCTGGTGGGCTTGGCCTCCAGCGGACCGTAGAACAGCCGCCGGCAGAACGAGCTCGCCTCTTCCACATCCGTCGTGCGGAGGGTGGCGCAGACCGCCACGTCCCCGTCCGGATTGCCCGGAGCCACCGAACCCGGCTCCGGACCGGCCGCCCCTGCCGTATCCATCTGCTAACACTAGACCGACAGAGGCGTCACCGCGCGTCACACCGTGGCGGGTACCGGCCACTCGTACTCGGTGACCGAGCCGCTGCGCACGTCCACCTCGGCCAGTGCGGTGACCGGGTCGCCCCAGACCACATAGCGGCCCTCCGCCAGGTTGTCGATGACGACGCTGAACAGCACGCCGTCGCGCACGTAGCGGGCCCGTACCGCGGCGTGGGTCCGCGCGGTCGTGTCGTCGACCGGGCTCACCTCGATCTCGTGGCCGTGCAGGTTGCCCGGGGTGTAGATGACCAGCGCCCCGATGCCCGCCCCGATGTTGAGCACCACGGTCCCCTGCCCGGACGGGTCGAGGGTGTGGTGATGGTGGACGCCCGCACTCACTTCTTGTCCTCCGGCTCCGGGTTGTTGAAGCCGTCGAACGGCACACCCAGGTAGGGGAAGTTCTTCAGCAGCTTGGAGCTGGCGTCCTTGGCGGACAGGCCCTGCTCGACCAGCGCGGCCGCGGCGTCCGGCTTGAACTTCTCGTCGACCAGCGGCACGGTCACACCGGCGATCGCCCGCAGCGAGATCGACACCACGTCGTCGGCGACGCGGCGCCCGTTCGGGAAGCCGGCCAGGTCGCCGCCGAGCAGGCCGAACGCGTTGGCCTCCTTGGTCGGCGGGATCGCCGTGTTCAGCCGCAGCATGTCGGCCTGCACGGCACCGGTGTTGTTCTGGAAGCCGTCGATCAGGCCGTCCGGGATGCCGGTGAGCAGGATCGCGACCAGGTCGGCGCGGGCCTTCTTGGCCTTGTTGAGCTCGGCCAGGTTGTCGAACAGCCCCGGGTAGAGCACCGGCAGCAGCGCGCCCAGCTCCGGCTGCTCGACGAACTCGGCGAACCGCTTGTCCTCGGTCGGCGGCAGGCTGTTCCACAGGTCCTTCTGCGCCATCGGCACGATGACCTCGTTGAACAGCGGGTTGCCCAGCCGGGATACCTGGACCTGCGGGCCCACGTACACGTCGTCGTTGTCCTTCTTGCCGTGCCGGACCTGCACCTGGCGGCGGCTCGCGGAGGTCCAGACGCCGATGACGGCGCCGGAGTCGCGGCCGCGGACCTTCTTCTTGCCTTCCTTGCGCACGTAGTGCAGCGGCAGCTGGATGGCGATGCTGTGCACGTTCATCTTGTCGGTGGCGTTGACCGCCTTGCCGGCGTAGTTGAACAGCTTCTGCCCGACCAGGTGCTTGTCCTGGAACGGCCGCAGGGTGCCGAGGTCGAAGATCGCACCGAGGTCGACGAAGAACGGGTCGGCCCGCTGGCCGGCGAAGACCTTCTCGCCGGTCTTCAGCTTGTGCACCGCGTCCTCGGCGAGCTTGTCGTAGTCCGGGATCGACAGCGGACCGACGTTGCACGGCGGGCAGGGCAGCTTCTCGGCGAGCACCTTCTGCTTGCCGTGCTTGTCCACCTGAGTGACCGAGTAGAACTGCCGGCGGTTCCAGTTCTCGCTGTCCAGCGACTCGATCGGGCCGGTGTTGTACAGGAAGGTCCGGTCGTTGCGCAGCTCGGTGCGGAACCGGAACTGGTACGTCAGGTCCGGGCGGCCGTCACCGTTGGAGTCCACGTGGATCTCGTAGAGCACGTCGTCGCCGAACTCGAAGAAGTTCGGGCCGCTGGCCGGGAGCTGCAGCGGCACGTAGTTGGCGATGAGCGTCACGGTGTCCGGGTGGTCCGGGCTGACGAACGCGTAGAGGTCGGCGCTGTCGGCCACCGGGTCCTTGCTGATTTCCGGCGCTTCACGGTGCGATGACATGAGTCTTCTTCCTTACTCAGGAATTCGGGGGCTGCTGGGTGAGGAAGCGGTTCAGGCGCGCTTGACGGCCTTGAGGAGCTTCGTGGCGAGATCCTTGTCGGTCAGCGTGACCTTGGACCCGCCGGAGAACACGTCGAAGGTGCCCTTCTTCGCGTCCCGCAGGGAGATCACCAGTGGTTCGGTGTCGTTCGAACCAGCACTCTCACCGGCGAGGCTCAGGCCGGCCGCACTGGCACCGGCGACGCCGACGCCCACGGTGGCGGCGATGGCAAGAACCCGACGGCGCGACAGGCGGTTAACCGCCCGCGTGCCGTAGTGGACACGACTCATGCTCGGCCTTTCGTCAAACGCTCCGGCGGTCGCCCGCCGTCGCGCGAATCGGGGCTAATGCCCGGGAAAAATGTCGTCGACGTCCATCAGTACGAAGCGACCGCCGCAGGAGTTCAAAGCAATTTCTCAGCAAAGGATTACTTCAGGAACGGCGCCGGCGATGACCGGCGAATGCGCAGCTCAACGCCGAGATGACCGGTAACGGCGGGCCTGGCGGCCCGTTGCGGAAACGGCAACAGAAAGTCCGCCGACGACTGCGGCGAGTGATCTTGATGGGCGGCACGCGGGCCCGCGGCAGTCAGGTGCGCACACGTCAGTGGGGCAACGGCCCCGTCAGCCCTCGAGGGCCACCGGCACCGGGCGCAGCGTGAGCCGGACCGGGGTGCCGACCGCCAGGTCGGCCAGCAGCTCGCCGCCGACCTGCGCGACGACGACGCTCTCGCCGACCTCGACGGTGACCCGGCTGGTCGGGCCGAGGAACGCCGTGGACAGCACCCGGGCCTCGCCGCCGGGGTCCGGCACGACCCCGACCGACTCCGGGCGCACCAGGGCGGTCACCGCCGGCCCGCTCGCCGATCGCTGGACCAGCGGCAGCCGGGTGCCGAGCACGATGACCTCGTCGCCGTCGAGGTGGCCGGGCAGCCGGTTGCTCAGCCCGACGAAGTCCGCGACGAACGCGCTGGCCGGGCGCAGATATACCTCGGCCGGCGCGGCGAGCTGCTCCAGCCGGCCGGAGCGCATCACCCCGACCCGGTCGGCGATGGCCAGCGCCTCCTCCTGGTCGTGGGTGACGAACAGGGTGGTGGTGCCGACCTCGGTCTGGATCCGGCGGATCTCGTCGCGCAGCTGCACCCGGACCTTGGCGTCCAGCGCGGACAGCGGCTCGTCGAGCAGCAGCACCTGCGGCTCGATCGCCAGGGCCCGGGCGAGGGCCACCCGCTGCTGCTGGCCGCCGGAGAGCTGGTGCGGGTAGCGGGCGGCGTGCGCGCTGATGCCGACCAGCTCCAGCATCGCCGCGGCCCGGTCGCCGCCGGCCCGCTTGCGCAGCTTGAGCCCGAACTGCACATTCTCCAGCGCGGTCAGGTGCGGGAAGAGGCTGTACGCCTGGAAGACCATGCCCATGTCGCGCCGGTTCGCCGGCAGGCCGGTGATGTCCTTGCCGCCGACCAGGACCCGGCCGCCGTCGGCGTCCTCCAGCCCGGCGAGGATGCGCAGGGCCGTGGTCTTGCCGCAGCCGGACGGGCCGAGCAGGGCGATCAGCTCGCCGGGCTCGATGTGCAGGTCCAGCCCGTCCAGGGCGTGCACGGCGCCGAAGGTGCGGCGCAGGTCGTTGAGGTGGACCGCTACGCCGTTCATCGGGACGCCTTCCGTCGATCGCCGAACAGGGACAGCAGCAGCAGGAGCACGAACGCGAGGATCAGCGCGGCCAGCGAGACGGCCACCGACATGGTGGCGCTGCTCTTGCCGAGAAAGTTGATCGCGACCTGCAGGTTGGTGCGGTTGAGCAGCGAGGCGATGGTGAACTCACCCAGCACCAGCGCCACGGTCAGGAACGCCGCGGACAGCACGGCCGACCGGATGTTCGGCAGCACCACCCGGGCCATCACGGTGAACCAGTTCGCGCCGAGGCCGCGGGCGGCCTCGGCGAGCGTCTTGACGTCGATCGCGGAGAGCCCGGCGTCGATCGCCCGGTAGGCGTACGGCAGCACCAGGATCGTGTACGCGAAGGTGAGCGTCAGCGACGAGCCGCCGAGGAAGTAGTTGACCCAGGCGTACACCGGGGCCAGGCCGACCACCAGCACGATCGCCGGGATGGTCAGCGGCAGCAGGCAGATGAACTCGACCAGCGGCCGCAGCCCGGGCAGCCGCAGCCGGACCCAGATCGCGGTCGGCACGAGCAGCACCAGCATCAGCAGCGCGGTCAGCAGCGCCTGGCTCAGCGACGCGACGATCCCGTCGGCCAGGTCGGGGTAGGTCGCGCTGAGCTGCGGCCAGTCGACCAGCAGCGACCAGGTGCCGCTGTCGCCGCGGGTGGTGAACTCCACCATGGCCGCGAGCGGGAGCAGGAAGAACACCCCCATGACGGCGAGCACCGTCCAGCGGAACACCGCCTGCCGGCGGGCCCGGCGTGCCCTCAGCCCAGCCATCGCGCGGTCCTCTTCTGCAGCAGGGCGTACAGGGCCATCACCACGGCGACCACCAGCACCATGCCGAGCGCCATCGCCTTGCCGAGGTTCTCCTGGCCGAGGATGACCTCGCTGGTCAGCGCGCTGCGGATCTGCAGCGGCACGATCGGGTTGCCCTGGCTGACCAGGGCGGCCGCGGTCGCGTACGCGGAGAAGGCGTTGGCGAACAGCAGCAGCGTGGAACCGAGGAACGCGGGCGCGAGCAGCGGCCCCGCGACCCGGGTCCAGTACTGCCAGGTGGTGCCGCCCAGGCTCTCGGTAGCCTCGCGCCACTGTGGACGGATGCCGTCGAGGGCGGGCAGGAACACGATCACCATGAGCGGGATCTGGAAGTAGGTGTAGACCAGCGCCAGCCCCGGAAACTCGAAGAGCCAGACGCCACCGGAGTAGATGTCGACGCCGAGGTGGTCACGCAGGAACACCGTGACGAAGCCGGACAGCCCGATGGTGGCGAGGAAGGCGAACGCCAGCGTGACCCCGCCGAACTGGGCGAGCACGCCGGACGCGGCGGTGACCACGCGCCGCAGCAGCCCGCCGGGCCGGGCGGTGGCCAGGGCGTAGGCCAGCACCGCGCCGAGGACGGCGCCGATGACCGCGGTGATCGCCGAGAGGGCGATGCTGCGCCCGAACGCGTCCAGCACGTACGACTCGCCGAGCGCGGTCACGTTGTCCAGGGTGAAGCCGCCGTCGCCGGCGAACGCGCCGACCGCCACCACCAGGGTGGGGATGATCAGGAAGATCGTGACGTAGGCGAAGAAGGGCACGGTGCCCAGCAGGCTGCGGATGCTGCGCACGCGCAGCCCGCGGCGGGGTGCCCGGACCCGCGGCACGGGGGCCAGCAGGTCCGGGTCTTCCGTGGCGGTGGCCATTGTCAGCCGATGGCCTTGGCCCAGTTGGCCGCCAGGTATTCCTTGGCCTTGGTGGTCTGCGCCTCGGTCGGGTAGACCGGGGTGCCCTCCACCTTGGGCAGCGCGGCGTACGCGGTCTGGTCGACCGTGCCCGCCTTGACCATCGCCTCCAGGCGCACCGGCCGGGCGTTGCCCTTGAGCCACAGGTTCTGGCCCTCGTCGGAGTAGAGGAACTCCTGCCAGAGCCGGGCCGCGGCCGGGTGCGGGGCGTCCTTGCTGATCGCCTGGTGGTAGTACGAGCCGGTGACCGCGCCGGCCGGCACCACGGTCTTCCAGCTGGCCAGCTTGGCGGCCTGGCCGACGTTGAGGTAGTCCCAGTCGAGCACGACCGGGGTCTGCCCGGACTCGATGGTCGTCGGGCTGGGGTCGACCGGCAGGAAGTTGCCGGCCTTCTTCAGCTTGCCGAAGAACTCCACGCCGGGCGCGATGTCGTCGGCGGAGCCGCCGCTGCCCAGCGCCGCCATCAGCACGCCGGCGAACGCGGCGCCGGCCTGGGTCGGGTCGCCGTTGAGCGCGACCTTGCCCTTGTACGCGGGCTTGAGCAGGTCGGCGACGCTCGTCGGGGCGGGCACCTTGGCGCTGTCGTAGCCGATCGACATGTTGCCGCCGTAGTCGTTGGTCCAGGCGCCGTTCGGGTCCTTGAGCGCGTCCGGCACGTCCGCCCAGGTGGCCACCTTGTACGGGGCGAACTTGGCCACGTTGGCGAGCGCCACGGCGGTGCCGAGGTCGAACACGTCGGGCGCCTTGTCCTGGCCCTTGAGCTGGTCGGCGGCGTTGATCTCATCCTGGCTGGAGCCGTCCGGCTGGGCCGAGTTGACCTTGATGGCGTACTTGTCGCCGAAGGCCTTGATGATCGCGCCGTAGTTCGCCCAGTTCGGCGGCAGCGCGATGACGTTGAGCTGGCCCTCCTTCTTGGCGGCCGCGATGAGCGCGTCCATGCCGCCGAGGTCGGCGGCGCTGGCGGCGGTGGCCGCGCCGGTGCCGGTGGAGGCGCTCTCCTTCTCGGGCGGGGAGCAGGCCGTGAGGCCGGCGAAAGTCGTGACCGCCAGCAGGGCCGCGGCGGTTCTGGCAAGGGTCCGCACTGTGGTTCCTCCAAATCATCGGCGCCGCCGTGGGGGCGACACCGCTGTGGATCATGAGAGTACGGGGTGTCGGGCGAGCGGTCGACAGTCGACGATCACGTGTCGGCGGCCTGAATGACAGCCGGCACGAACTGATCGTTCTCCACCGCGCCGCCGCCGTGGGGTTGGGCGAGACGATCACGGGCATAGCCGTACGCGACGCCGCTGCGCGGGTCGGCGAAGCCGAGGGAACCGGCCGCGCCGTAGTGACCGAACGCGGCCGTGCCGAGAAACGGGTAGGGCGTCGTCATGGCCTCGAAGCCGAGGCCGAACTGGTTGCCGGGGCCTCCGGACAGCAGGTCCGGGGCGGGGCCGCCGGCGGTGCCGAAATCGACGGTCGTCGCCGGGCGCAGCAGCGGTTCCCCGCCGTTGAGGCCCGACAGAGCCGCAGCATACAACCGCGCGATGCCGCGCGCGTTGCCAACACCACCGGCCGACGCCTGTCCCTGCGCGCGCACCGTCCGGCTGTTGGCGAAAACGGTCAGATCGGTCGGCGGGTCGGCGTGCAGGTTGAGCGCGATGCCGGTCAGGCTCGCCGGATCCGGTCCCGGGTCGTGGCCCACGGGCGGCCGCAGCGGGTGGAACCGCGGCTCCAGCTCGGCGGGCAGCCCCAGATACAGATCGATGCCGTACGGGGCCCGCACCCGCTGCTCGTAGGTCTGCTGCAGGGACCGGCCGGTCACCCGGCGCACGATCTCCCCGGTCAGCGCCCCGATGACCAGCGCGTGGTAGCCGTAGCCGGAGCCGCGCTGCCAGAACGGCCGCTGCTTGGCCAGCCGCTCGGCGATGATCCGGTCGTCGGCGAGCTCCGCCGGGCCGAACCCGCCGTCCACGCCGATCAGCCCGGCCCGGTGCCCGAGCAACTCACGCACGGTCACGTCGGGGGTGAACTGCGGCCAGTAGTGCCGCACCGATCGGTTGACGTCGATGACGCCGTCCTGCACCAGCAACGCGACGACCAGGAACGCCGCGCCCTTGGTCACCGACAGCAGCCCGGTCAGCGCCTCCGGGTCGACGGTCCAGAGGTCGACGACCGGGCGGCCGTGCCGGTAGACGGCCAGCTGGGCACCGAGCTCGCCGAGCCGGGCCATCTCGGCGGCGAAGCACTCGCGGACCTTCTCGTAGCCGGGGGCGACCGTTCCCTGCACCAGCGACATCGGAGGCCTCCTTCCACCTCCCCCATCGTGACGCAAAACGGGTGCGGAAGTCTCCCCCGCCACGCGGCGGCCCGCGCGGCGCCGTCAGGCGTCCCTGCGCACGACCGCGGCGGCCGCGGCGAGCAGGATCACCAGGGTCCACGCGGCCGGCAGCCACAGGCCGTCGTCGAAGCGGTCCCGGACGAACGGGCCCAGCACGTAGTAGTAGCCGAGCACCACCACGACCCCGGCCAGGGCGTGCCGCAGCACTGTCGCCACTCCCCCGGCCAGCAGCGTGATCAGGACCAGGTAGGCGGCGTCGCCGGTGCCGGCGATGAGCACGGTCACAACCGCGACCGGGGTGGTGACCAGGGCGAGGACGAGCGCCTTGGCCAGCTGCAGGCGGGCGCGGCGGGGCACGCCGAGCAGCGTGGTGCGGAGCTGGCCGCCCTCGTATTCCGACGACGCGGCGAGCACGCCGAGGACCAGGAACCCGGCCCGGACGTACGGGATCGGGTCGGCGTCGTCGGCGACGAGGGCGAGCAGCGCCGTCAGCCCCCAGGTGAGCCCGACGGTCAGCGCCAGGGCGGGCAGGGTCACCAGCTTCAGCAGCTCGGCCCGGGCCGTGGTCACGCGTCGCGCCGGTGGAAGGCGTACCCGGCGGCGCCGAGCACGGCCGCGACCCAGGCCGCCATGACCAGGCCGCCGGTGACCGGGGCCAGGTCGCCCGGGGTGTCCATGTCGTGCAGGTACATCCGCGCGCCGGCCAGGTCCGGCAGGTAGGCCGCCAGCGGCGTGACCTTGGTCAGCAGGTAGCTGAACGAGACCGCCGTGGTGTTCACGATCAGCACGGTCAGCGGCAGGACGCCGCTGCGGGTCAGCAGGGTGATCCCGTACGCCAGCAGCGCGCCCAGCACCCAGTAGACGACCACCCCGGCGATCCGCGGCCCGGCCCCGCCGGTGAGCGCCCCGGCCAGGGCCAACGTCAGCACCGCGCTGAGCGCAGACATCACCGCCACGGTCAGCGTCACCGCGCCGGCCTTGACCGCCAGCAACCGCAGCCGCGACGGCACGCAGACCAGGCTCGTCCTGATCTGCCCGCCCCGGTACTCGCTGCCGGCGGCGATCGTGCCCAGCACCAGCGGCCCGAGCACGCCGACGGTGAGCTCCAGGAAGCCTGTGTCGGTCCCGGCCGGCACGGCCCGCGAGTTGAGGGTGACCAGCAGCGACGGGATGACCAGGCCGAGCGCGGCCGCCACCCACGCCGCCGGCAACCCGGCCAGCTTGAGCAGTTCCGCCCTCACCGCAGCCCCCGCGTCCCGGCCGAGGTGAGCGCGAAGTAGGCGTCCTCCAGGCTCGGATGCGCGCCGGTGACCTCGCTCAGCGTCCCGTCGGCGATGATCCGGCCCCGGTCGATGACGACGACGTCGTCCACCGTCTCGGCGAGCTCGCCCATCAGGTGGCTGGAGAGCAGCACGGTCGCGCCCTCGGCGGCCCGCCGGCGCAGGAACTCCCGCATCCAGCGGATGCCGCCGGCGTCCAGGCCGTTCACCGGCTCGTCGAGCACCAGGATCGCCGGATCGCCGAGCAGCGCCGCCGCGAGCCCGAGCCGCCGGCCCATGCCCAGCGAGTACGAGCCGATCCGCTTGCCGGCGGCCTCCGCCAGGCCGACCAGGTCGAGGACCTCGGTCACCCGCGAGCGGGCCAGCCCGTTGCTGGCGGCGACCCAGCGCAGGTGGGCGCGGCCGGTGCGGGAGCGGTGCGCCCCGCCCTCGTCGAGCAGCGCGCCGACCACCGTCAGCGGGCGCCGCCACGCGGCGAAGGGCCGCCCGGCGATCAGCGCCGTGCCCTGCTGCGCCCGGTCCAGGCCGAGCAGGATGCGCAGGGTGGAGGACTTGCCGGCGCCGTTCGGGCCGAGGAAGCCGGTCACCCGGCCGGGCCGGGCGGTGAAGCCGACGTCGGACAGGATCGTGGTCCGCCCGCGCCGTTTGGTGACGTGCTCGATGGTGATCACGCCACCAGTGAAGGCGAGGCCCGGCCCGGCCACATCGGACCGGGGACCGGACCGCGATATCGGACCCTGGTCCGACGCCGGGCGCGTGGCGCGCACGTAGGGTGCGGGGGTGCAGGAGGTACGGCAGCGGCCCGCCCGCCGGTCCCGGGTCTGGCCGGTCACCGGCGTGGCCCTGGTCGTGCTGGCGCTGATGCTGCTCCTGACCGGCGCCGAGGGCGTGCTGGCGGTGGTGATGCCGTCGCTGATCGCCGTGGGCGCGATCGCGCTGGCGGCCTGGGCGATCCGGCGCAGCCACACCGACCGGGTGGCGTACGAGGCCCGGCTGACCCGCTGGGCGGCCGCGGAGGCCGTGCTGGCGGAGCGGTTGCGCCTCGCCGGGGACCTGCACGACATCGTCTCGCACGGCCTGGGCCTGATCACCGTGCGCGCCGCGGCTGCCCGCCTGAACGGCGATCCCGCCGAGGCCACGGCGGCGCTGGCCGACATCGAGGCCGCCGGCCGCGACGCCACCGCCGAGCTGCGCCGGATGCTGACCGTGCTGCGCACCGCCGGCGACGCCGGGCCGCGGCTGCCGATGGAGGACCTCGGCGGGCTGCCCGCGATCGTGTCCGGCGCGCGGGCCACCGGCGTGCGGGCCCGGCTGACGCTCGATCCGGTCGGCGCGGTGTCGCAGGGGGTGCAGGTGGCGGTCTGCCGGACGGTGCGGGAGGCGCTGCACAATGTGGCCCGGCACGTCGGGCCGAGCGACGTGCGGGTGCATGTGTACCGCGACGGCGACACGGTGGTGACGACCGTGCACGACGGCGGCCCGGACGGCCCGTGGCCGCGCACACCCGGCGCCGGGCACGGCCTCGACGGCCTGCGCGAACGGGCGGCCGGGCTCGGCGGCACCCTGCACGCCGGCCCGGTGGAGAACGGCTTCCGGGTGGTCGCGCGGATCCCCGACCGGGCCGGCGCGTGACCGGCCCCGTACGGGTGCTGCTGGTCGACGACCAGCCGCTGCTGCGCCGCAGCCTCGCGATGATCATCGACAGCGCGCCGGACCTCACCGTGGTCGGCCAGGCCGGTGACGGCGCCGACGCGCTCGCCGTGGCCCGCCGGACCCGGCCGGACGTGGTGCTGATGGACGTCCGGATGCCCCGGCTCGACGGCTTGCAGGCCACCCGGCGGATCTGTGCCGCCCCGGAGCTGGCGGCGACCCGGGTGGTCGTGCTGAGCATGTTCGAACTGGACGAGTACGTGCACGAGGCGCTGCACGCCGGCGCCTCCGGCTTCCTGCTCAAGGATGCCCGGCCGGAGGACCTGATCACCGCGATCCGCCGCACCCACGCCGGCGAGTCGCTGTTCGCGCCGTCCATCCTGACCCGGCTCATCGAGCACTACGTCGCGGTGCCACGCACGCCGCCCCGGCCGGCGCCGCAGCCGCTGACCGCGCGGGAGACCGAGGTGCTGACGCTGATCGGGCGCGGGCTGTCCAACGACCAGATCGCCGGGCGACTGATCATCTCCATCAAGACGGTCAAGACGCACGTGTCGCATCTGCTGGCCAAGCTCGCCGCCCGCGACCGCGCGCACCTGGTGATCGCCGCCTACGACGCCGGCCTGGTCACGCCGCGACCACGCTGAGGCTCCCCAGTCCGCCGATCGCAGCGCGGCGCGGCGTTCGGACAGGGCTTCGTTCATACCCGCCAGAAAGCGGCGGACCAGGGCCGGCTCCGCGTCGCTGCAGGCCGCCATCACGTGGTCGACGCGCTTGCCCGGCCGCGCCGCGCGGCGCGGCCGGATCTCGCGGGAACCGCCCCGGCGGTGCCGGGACAGCCAGCTCACGCTGGTGCGGCTCCGGCACCGTCGCCGCGCTCAGTTCGTGAGCATGCCGCGCAGCAGGCTCTTGCCGGAATGCGCGGCGTTATCGTCGTACGCCTCCGCCGACACGTCAACCAGCCGGTAGCGGTTCAAGTCCGCGCCCGGCGGCAACGGCAGCACCACGTCGGCGGCGCCGGACAGCGCGGCGCCGGAGAGGTTGCCCATCGCCAACATCCTGGCCGGGTTGTCCGGGTCGATCAGCCAGACCTCGTAGTATCCGGTGGTCAGCGGCAGGTCACGCACGTCCAGCCGGAGCCGGTCACCGGCGATGACCTCCGCCGCACCCCCGGCGGCCGGCGGCGCACCGCCCAGCCGGGCCAGGTTCGCCTTCGCGGTCACCGCGGGCGGCGCCGGCCGGTCGATGAAGCGCTGCACCGTGACGGTGCCGGCGACAGCGAGCACCGCCGCCGCCGCCGCTGTCAGCGCGGGCAGGACCCAGCGCCGCGCACGCCGCGCCGGCTGCCGCACGGGAGCGCTGACGGCGGCCTCGATACCGGCCCAGACCCGATCGGGGGGCGGCGGCAGCGCCCGCAGGCCCTGCGTCTCCGCACCCAGCTCGGCGACGTGCCGAAGCTCGTCGATTTCCGCGCCGCACCCTGGGCACTCGGCCAGGTGGACGGCCTCGTCGGTGTCCGCCGCCTGCTCAGAGAGCGCGAGTAGGACCAGCCGATCGGGATCCAGATGCCGCACCGTCCACCTCCCACCGTCGCCGTAGATTCGCCATGCCCCGCCGGATGTGACTCTTGATCGTGCCCAGCGGCAGGCCGGTCAGGGCCGCGATCTGCGGATGGGTGAGGTCGTCGTAGAACGCCAGCTCCAGGCTGCGTCGTTGCTCGGCGGGCAGCCGGGCCAGTGCATCGGCGACGACCAGTCGATCCAGCACCCGTTCAGGGCTCTCCTCCTCCGCGACCGGCTGGGCCCGGACCGTCGTGGCCACCCGTTCCTCGCGGGCCGCCGAGCGCAGCCGGTCGACCGCCTTGCGCCGGGCTATGCCGAGCAACCAGCCGAGCATCCCACCACGTTCCGGATCGAACGTAGCGCGACCCTGCCAGGCCGCCACGAAGGTCGTCTGCGTGACGTCCTCCGCGTCGGCGCGGTTGCCCAGCAGGCGTACGCCTAGGTAGAGCACCGCCCCGCCGAAGCGGTCGTACGCGAGGCGGAGCGCCTGCTCGTCGCCGGCCCGGAAGCGTTCGGCGAGTTCGTCGTCGGGACTCATCGGCCTCCTCTCCACCTGCTCATTCGCTCCCTCACCGCGCCGTGGACGCACCGGGATCAATTTTTCTCAGATGCATCTAGCCGCTACGAGCCGAACGAAACCACCGGATGTCCGACCGACCACGAACTCGCAAGGAGAAATTCGATGCGCTTCCTGCCCCTGCGTCGCGGCACCGCTGTCGGCGCGGCCGCACTGGTCACCTTCTGCGGTCTCGGTGCGCTGACCGCGACCCCGGCCTTCGCCGCCACCTCACAGGTCTCCGTCGTGCACGGCATTCCCGGGCAGAACGTCGATGTCTACGTCAACGGCGAGAAGACCCTGCCGGACTTCGCACCCGGCAAGGTCGCGGGCCCGCTGTCGCTGGCGGAGGGCAGCTACGACCTCGTGCTGACCAAGCCCGGCGACGACATCGGTCAGGCCCTGCTCAAGGTGGACGACGCGGAGATCCCGGGCGGTGCGAACATCAGCCTCGTGGCGCACCTCAGCGCTGACGGCACGCCGACGCTGACCCCGTTCCCGAACGACGTCAGCAAGGTCGACGCCGGCCAGGCCCGGATCATCGTGCGGCACACCGCGGCGGCCCCCGCCGTCGACGTGCGCGCGGCCGGCGAGCCGGTCTTCGAGAACCTGACCAACCCGAAGGAGGCCAAGGCCGACCTGCCCGCGGGCGACGTCGAGGCCGATGTCGTGCTGGCCGGCACCGACACCGTGGCCGTCGGGCCGGCGGACCTGAACCTCAAGGAGGGCACCGCGACGATCGTCTACGCCGTCGGCTCGGCCGAGGACAAGTCCCTCGACCTGGTGACGCAGTCGATCACCGGGCTGCACTCCGCACCGGGCGGCGTGCCCAGCGGCAGCGGTGGCCGGGCCGATGGTGGCCTGAGCCCCGCCTGGTACGGGATCGCGGCAGCCGGTCTGCTGATGCTGGCCCTCGGCGCGCGCCGGTCGGTGCTGGGCAGCCGATGACGCTCGGATCGTCGGGCGCGTCCCGCGAGGGGCGCGCCCGGCTCCTCATCGGCTGCGGGCTGGTGGTGATCGTCGTGGCGGGCGTGGCCGCATACCGGTCGCGGCCCGAGCCGACTGTCGGCGGCACCGCGGTCGCCGCCCTTGAGTCAGCGCCGGCCGCGGCGTCGGCCCCGGCCGCGCCGACCGGCTCGTCGGCTGCTCCCCGGGAGGCGGCACCAGCCGACGAGGTCGTTCCGGCGCGGTTGCGGGTCCCCGCGCTCAAGCTCGATGTCACCGTCGCCGCCGTCGGCGTCGATGCCGAGACCGGTGAGCTCGCCGTCCCACCGAGCGTCGACCGGGTCGGCTGGTACCGCTTCGGCCCGGGAGTCACCGCCAGGGCCGGGTCGATCGTCGTCGCGGGTCACGTGGACAGCGCGGACCAGGGCAGGGGTGCCTTCTTCCGGCTGAGCCGCCTGGCTCCGGGCGACACGATGACGCTGGCCGGTCCGGACGGCGCGGACCGCGCCTTCGAGGTGGTGGCCCGTGAGCGCTATCGCAAGACGCGCATTCCGCTGGACAGGTACTTCGCCCGCGACGGTGCGCCCCGGCTGACGCTGATCACCTGCGGCGGGCCGTTCGACGCGAAGACCCGGCACTACCGGGACAACATCGTCGTCACGGCGAAACCGACGTCCTGACCATTGATCCACCCGCCCGGGTGACGCCCGGGCGGGTTGTCCGCCGGTAGGCTCACCGCACCGATCCCCCTCCCCCGCACCTCCACCGTTCGGTGGAGGTCGGACATCGACCGAACGGGGGAGGTCGGGAGTTCGGAATGGGACCCATATTTTTGCATTAATTTGGGCTCAAGAAAGCCTCAATTTTCGCTGGGAAATTGGTGTTAAATGGCGGCTGCTCCTAACCTCTGCATGCCGGCACCGCCCAGAACGGCACATGACCTGGTGGGGCCGGAAAATCCGCCACCAAACGGTTACAGAAGAGGTGCCACCCATGCGCAGGCCGACACGTCGTCGGGCCGCCCAACGCCGGGGCCCGGACCGTCGCATCATCGCCGCAGTCGCCGTACTGGTCGCGTTCGGCGGGGTGATCGGTATCACCCAGATCTCCAACGCGGACGAGAGCAAGACCGTGGCCTGCGAGGCCCCCGCCGCCGCACCGGCCGCGCCGGCCGGCAAGAACGCCGCGACGGACCCGAAGGTCGGCACCTACACCGACAAGGACGGCGACGTCCAGCACAAGGGCGACGGGCAGCTCGCCAAGGGTGAGAAGGCCCCCGCGCCGAAGCCCGTCGAGGAATGCGTCACCGGCAAGACCAAGGTCAAGCAGGTCAACGGACTGCAGATTCTCGCGAACAGCTGCGAGGACAGCGACCTGGACGCGCACGACGGCTTCCAGAAGGGCAACCGCTGCGTCTCCACCGAATTCGGTGAGGTCGGCGACCAGAGCAGGAACCCGACGCTGCTGATCACGGAATTCCCCAAGTCGGTCAAGGCGAACACCCCGTTCACGCTGAAGGTCAGCACCCGCAACCTGGTCCGCGACCGCTTCCTCGCGGCCGGGCAGGGCGGCTACTACGTGGAGAGCTCGCTGCTCACCGCCGAGGGCCTGGTCCGCGGCCACTTCCACACCGCCTGCCGGATGCTGTCCAGCACCAGCGAGGCGGTCGACCCGGCGCCGGCGCCGGCGTTCTTCGTGGCGACCGAGGACAAGCGCGGCGGCGCGCAGCCCGACACCGTGACCATCCGGGTGCCGGGGCTGCCGCAGGAAGGCATCGCGCAGTGCGCCTCGTGGGCCGGTGACGGTTCGCACCGCGTACCGATGATGCAGCGCGCCAACCAGACCCCGGCCTTCGACGCGGTGCGCGTCAAGGTCGAGGGCGGCGACCAGGACGAGGAACCGCCCGCCGACGACGACGGCGACAACGGTGGGAACAACGGCGGCAACGGGAACAACGGCAACGGCGGGAACAACGGCGGCGACAACGGCAACGATGACGGCGACAACGGCAACGGGAACAACGGCAACGGGGACAACGGCGGCAACGATGACGGGGACGACGGCGCTGAGCCGACCCCCGGCGCCACCGCGACCCCGCGGACCGGAGACGGCGCCACGCCGCCCAAGACCGGCACCGTGACGATCCCGCCGAGGAACGACGCCGAGGCGCCGAAGCCGGCCAAGACCACCAAGCCCGCGACGGCGAGCGACGACGAGCCGGCCGACGACGACAACGCCGCAGCGGACGACCAGGCGCAGGCCGTGGACGGCGAGACCACCAAGCCGGCCACCACCAAGAAGCGGATCGCCCCGGCCACCGAGGAGCCGGCCGCCGACGTCGTGGCGGACGACAGCGACGACGGCGCGCCGGACCTGCAGGCGGTGCAGAACGTGCAGACCGGTGACGACTCGAAGCTGGCGCTGACCGGCGCGAACTCGATGACGTTCATCATCGGCGGGGCGCTGCTGATGCTCTGCGGCGTGGTGGTGCTCCGCGCGACCCGGCGCCGCCGGGCGGTCGACCGGGACTGACAGCGGTACGGTTCGGGCCCGCCACCGGCCGCCGAGTCCACTCAGGACCTCAGATGCTAGATCTTGGGTGTTCCGAACCGGTAGGTTGCGCGCATGGAGGCATTTGATCAGCTCGCCGAGCTCTACCAGGGCGAGCACAGCCACAACCCGTTCCAGGCCGCGCTGGTCGAGAAGGTCGCCGCGCTGGTGCCGGTGACCTCGCCGATCCTCGATCTGGGCTGCGGCACCGGCGTGCCGACCGCGCGGATCCTCACCGGCTCCGGGCACCGCGTCGTCGGCGTGGACATCTCCGAGGGCATGCTCAAGCTGGCCCGCGAGCAGGTTCCGGCCGCCGAGTTCGTGCGCGCGGACTTCCGCGAGCTGAACGGCGACCTCGGCACCTTCGGGGCCGTCACCGCGTTCTTCTCGCTGCTCATGCTGAGCCGCGCCGAGATCAAGCAGACCCTGACCAAGATCGCCGACCACCTGGAGCCCGGCGGCTGGTTCGCGCTGGGCATGGTCGACCTGGACGCCGACAGCCTGCCGGTGGAGTTCCTCGGCGTGCCGGTGTTCGTGACCGGCTACCCGCAGGACCAGCTCGCCGAGAGACTGACCGAGGCCGGCTTCCGCGTCGAGAGCATCGAGACGGTGCTGTTCACCCCGACCGGCACCCCGCCGGAGAGCCAGATCTTCGCCCTGGCCCAGCTACCCGCCTGACACCGGCCGCGCGGCGCCGCTCGGCTCGCCGCTCGCCTGGCACCGGCGAACGGGCCCTGAGGCGTGCCCCCGTCACCACGCCCACGCCTCAGGGCCCGGGCCGCCGTTGCCGACGGGCGGGAAGATCCGGTCCAGCTCGTCCACGGTCGCCGCGGAGAGCTCGGTGTCGAGCGCGAGCAACGGCAGGTCGAGTTGCTCAGGCGTGCGCGGGCCGAGCACCGGCGCGGTGACCCCGGGCCGCGACAGCAGCCAGGCCAGCGCGACCGTGGCCGGCTCCTGGCCGAGCCCGGCGCACAGCTTCTCGAACTGTTCGAGCGCCGCGCGGTGCGGCTCGACCCGCTCCGGCGCGTGCAGGACGCTGCGGCCGGCGATCCCCTCGCGCTGCTTGCGCAGCGCGCCGGACAGGGCGCCGAAGTGCAGCGGCGAGTACGGCAGGATGCCGATGCCCAGCTCCCGGGCGGCCGGCAACACCTCCATTTCGACGTGCCGGGTGAGCAGGTTGTACTTGGGCTGCTCGCTGACCAGCCCCAGATAGTGGCGCCGGTCGGCGGCGGCCTGGGCCCGGGCCAGATGCCAGCCGGCGAAGTTCGACGAGCCCGCGTACCGGATCTTGCCCTGGCCGGTGAGCGTCTCCATCGCCTGCCAGATCTCCTCCCACGGGGTGTCCCGCTGGATGTGGTGCAGCTGAAAGAGATCGATCCAGTCGGTGCGCAGCCGGCGCAACGACGCCTCGCAGGAGGCGATGATGTGCCGGGCGGAGAGGCCGCCGTCGTTGGGCCAGTCGCTCATCGGCTGGTAGACCTTGGTGGCGAGCACGACCTTGTCGCGGGCGCCGGACCGGTCGAACCAGCTCCCGATGAACCGCTCGCTGAGCCCGTCGCCGGTCTCCCGCCCGTACATGTTGGCGGTGTCGACGAAGTTGATCCCCGCGCCGAGCGCGCGGTCGAGGACGGCGTGCGACTCCGGCTCGCCGATCTGCCAGCCGAAATTCATGGTGCCGACGCAGAGCCGGCTGACCCGCAGACCGGTACGGCCGAGCTGAACGTATCGCATGGCGGAAACCGTAAGGTCGCCGGCGCGTTGGCCCGAGCCGTTCGACCGTGCTCGAATGGTCGAATGATCCGGCTCGCATTCGCCCCCGCCGACCTCGCGGGCGTCCGGTTCGCCCACTCCCCGATGGTCGAGGTGATCGCCAGCAGCGTGGCACTGACCAAACCGGACCAGTTCTGGATGTACGCCTCGTGGCGTGCCCAGGTGCGCCCGGCGCTGGCCGCCGCCCGGCTGGAGACCTTCCGGGCGGTGCTGGCCCGCCCGCGCGGCTGGATGCCGGACTTCCTGACCCCGGTGCCCGCCGTCGCCCGGCCCCTGCTGCGCGACGAGCTCGCGACGGTCGCGGCCACCCCGCTCGATCAGGTGGCGGCCGAGGTGGCCTACGCGTGGCGCGGGATCGCGGACGTGCCGCCGGTCATCGCGCGCTTCGACCGGGATCCGGCGGGCGGGCTCGCGGTGCTGCTGCGGGAGATCCGGCAGTACTTCGAGCTGGCGGTGGCGCCGTACTGGCCGCGGCTGCGCGCGGCGGCCGAGGCGGAGATCGCCCACCGCGCCCGGTCGGCGGCCGAGGACGGTCCCCGGGCCCTGGTTCGGTCCCTGCACCCGACACTGAGCTGGGACGAGACCTCGCTGCGGATCGGGCACGGCGACGACGCGGTGGACTTCGGCCTGGACGGCCACGGGCTGACGCTGATGCCGTCGGGCTTCGCCGGGCCGAAGGTGTTCGCGATGACGGAGCCGACGCAGGGGCGCGCGTTGTGGTATCCGCCGCGGGGCTACGGCACGCTGTGGGACGGCACCGGGCGGGTCGCGCCGTCGGCGGCGCTGGCGGCGCTGCTCGGCCCGACCCGCGCGGCGGTGCTGACCCTACTGGCGGTGCCGCACAGCACCGGCGAGGTGGCGGCGGAGCTGGGCCTGGCGGCGGCGACGGCGTCCCATCACCTGACCACCTTGCGCGACGCGGGCCTGATCGCCGGCTCGCGGGTCGGGCGGAAGCTGGAATACCTGCGCACGGGACTGGGCGAGCAGCTGGGTGGTGGCGCGGGCTGATCCCCACCGGGGCTGGTCACAGCGCCGCGCTGCACGCCCTGGTCTTCCGGTCGGTCCCGGCGTCGGGCTGGTGCCCGGCGGTATTCCGGGAGGTGCGCTTGTCGCGCGGCAGCAGGATCCCGACCAGCACGGTGCCGACCGCCAGGATCACCACGCCGACCAGGCTGGTGTAGGCCACGGCGTCGGCGAAGGAGGAGCCGACCGCCTCGGCCATCTGCCGTGCGCCGTCGGCGAGTTGGTCGGCCTGGGTCTTCAGCTGCGCGGCCTGTTCGGCGTTGCCGGCGGTCGCGGCCCGCTCCCCGAGCTGCCGCGCCTGGTCGCCGATGTCCCGGGCGACGGCGTACCCGGCACCGACCGAGTCCTGTGCCTGGCTCAACGCCTCGGCCGGGAGCCGGCTGCCCGTGGTGGCGTCGGACAGGTGTGCGGCGTACGAGGTGGACAGCAGCGAGCCGAGGATGGCGATGCCGATCGCGCCGCCGAGCTCCGTCGAGGTGTCGTTGACCGCGCTGCCCACGCCCAGCTCCGACTCCGGGAAGGCACTCATGATCGCGTCGGTGCAGGGTGCGAGGGCCAGGCCGATCGCGAGTCCCAGGATGATCAGGGGCGCCACGAGATCCCCGTACGAGGATGCCGCGTCGACCTGGGTGAGCAGCACGAGCGCTGCCGTGCCGCCGAGCATGCCGACCAGGATCGTGATCCGCATGCCGAGCTTCGGGGTGAGATAGCCGGTCAGCGCGGAGCCGGCGAAGACCGCCCCGGCGAGCGGCAGCATGCGCAGGCCGGTCGCGAGCGCGTCGTGTCCCAGGACGAACTGCAGATACTGGGTGAGGTAGAAGAAGGCGCCGAAGACCACCAGGAAGAACAGCACGACGGCGAGGTTGGCGCCGGTGAACCGGCGGTTGGCGAAGCGGCGCATGTCGAGGAGCGGGTGCGGGTGGCGGAGTTCCCAGAGCACGAACGCCACGAGCCCGGCGCCGGCGACGGCCGTGGCCGTGATCGCCCTGGTGTCCCAGCCGGAGTACGGGACCTCGATGAGGGTGTAGACCAGCGCGCTGATCCACACCACCGACAACAGCCCGCCGATGTAGTCGATCCGGTGCTGCCGCACGGCCCGGGACGGCGGCACCAGGACCAGCGCGCCGACGACGGCGAGCCCGACCACCGGAACGTTGATCAGGAACGTGGCCGACCAGGTGTAGTGCGCCAGCAGCAGGCCCGCGACCAGCGGTCCGGCCGCGATGGCGAACCCGGCGGTGGCCGTCCACAGGGTGATCGCCTTGGTCCGCTCGGCGCGCGGGAAGGTCGCGGCGAGCAGGGAGAGCGTGGCCGGCATGATGAGCGCCGCGCCGACGCCCATCACGGCGCGGGCCGCGATGACTCCCACCGCGCCGTCGACGAGTGCGCCCAGCACGGCGCCTCCGCCGAAGATGACGAGCCCGAGAATGAGCGCGCCGCGCCGGCTGTATCTGTCGCCGATCGCGGCGAACAGCAGCATCAGGGCGGCGTACGGGATGGTGTAGCCGTCGATGACCCACTGCAGGTCGCTGCTGGACAGGCCGAGGTCCGCCGTCATCGAGGGCGCGGCGACCGTGAGGGCGGTGTTGGCCATCACGATCATCAACAGGCTCAGGCAGAGCACCAGCAGCGCCCACCAGCGCCGGGGGTAGGGCCCGGCCATCTTCTCCACCGGTTCGTTCATGACGAGACGCATGGGCAGGAGCCGCCCTTCCTCAAGTATTTGCACACCGCTGTGCATTTGCACAGTGGTGTGCAAGTTACTTCATTGCACACCACTGTGCAAGTTGCGTAGAGTGCAGCCATGAACCCGCGTGACAGCAGCCGCGCCGACCTCAACCGCCGGCGCATCCTCGACGTCGCCCTCGCCGAGCTGCTCCGCGACCCGGACGCGTCCATGGACCAGATCGCGCGCGCGGCGGGCGTTGTCCGCCGCACGGTGTACGCGCACTTCCCGAGCCGCGAGGCGCTGATCAGCACCCTGCTCGACGGCGCCGTGGAGATGGTCGCGGCGGCGAACATGACGGGCCTGGAAGGCGTGGCGGACCCGGCGGAGTCGCTCGTGCGCTCCACGCTGGCGGTCTGGGACGTCGCCGACCGCTACCGGATCCTCGTCGCGCTCGCCCAGCGCAGCGTCACCGTGCAAGGCATCCGCGATCGCCTCGCCCCGGTCCGCGAAGCGTCCGTGGAGATGCTTCAGCACGGCCTCGATCAGGGCCTGTTCACGTCCCCGCTGTCGGCACGGGCCCTGACGTTCCTCCACGAGCAGATGCTCATCGCCCTCATGGAAGCGGTGAACGACGGCCTGCTGGAGGCCGACGCGGCCGGCCCGGCCGCCGCGGTCACCATGCTGACCGTCTCGGGCGTGCCCGCCTCCCGGGCCACCGAACTCGTCGCGAAGCTGAGCGCCGGGACCGAACGCTGATCTCCGCCCGGTGCGGCGTGGTCAGCGGCCGGAACCGCTGCACTGGGCTGAGGCGTACCTGCCCTCGGCGGTGGTGGAGCTGAGCAGCTTGCCGTCCAGGGTGATGGTGCAGGTCACCGGTCCGGCATCGCCGCCACGCTTGCGCTGCGCGTTGAGTATCAGCGGCTTGCGCTCCCCCCTCGGAAAGGTCATGCGCCACGGGAAGGGAATCCCGCTCAGGCGGATGATGTCGCCGTCCTGATCGGTGTAGGTGACGCTGCCCACGTTGCGTGATCCGCTGGCCGTCACCTGGTAGACCACCTCCGGGGAGCCCGGGTTCGCGGAGGTGGCCGGCCCGGCCGCGCCGGCTGGGCTCTCCGACGGGCCGCCGGTCGCGGTGGGTGTCTGCTTCTGCCCGTTGCCGGTACGGGTGGGCAGCGGCGCGGTCACCTCGGTGGCCGGGCCCGGCCCCTGGGCGTCGCTGCCGTCGTCGGGGCCGAACTGGTCGATGGCGAGCATGCCGGCGACGAACAGCGCGCACGCGGCGAGGACCGCCACCACCCAGCGGGTCGCGCGGCGGCCCCGGCGGCGCGGTGGCGTCCCGCCCGCCCAACCGGCGTCCGAGCCGGCATGCGGTGCCATGCCGGCGAACGGGCCGGCGTGCGGTGCCTCGTCGCCCGCCGGTGCCGGGCCGGCGAACGGTGTCGTGTCGGCCGGCGGCGGCTCATCCGGGCCCGGCACCGACGCGGCGTCGCCGAGGGCCGAGGTGGAGGCCTCGGTCAGCCAGGGGTCCGCGGGCGGGGCCAGCCGCACCGGATCGTCGTCGTGCGGCCCGGGACCGCCGGCCGCGGCGGCGCGGCGACCCGGCCCATCGGGGTGCGGGTCGTCGCCGGCGAAACCGCCGCCATCGAAACTGGTCACAACGCCGAGGCTACGGCCCGGCCGCCACACCGTCACCACGATCTTGCCCTGGTCAGCGGGCTTTGGCATGATCACCGCTGGCGTGCCACCGCGCGCCATGGACGTCATCCCGGCGGGAGGCCTGGTGCGCGGGCGATGGCTCATCGGGGCGGCAGCGGCCCTTGTGGTCGGGCTGGCCGCGCTCTGGCTGGGAACGTCCCTCCCCCACCGCGACGCCGCCGGGCGTGAACCGGCCGTGCCGCTCGCCGACATCCCGGCGCCCGGCGCGTCCGGCAGCGTCCTGGTGTCGGTCGCGCCCGCGGTGCGGTCCCCGGCCACGACGCCTCCCGCCTCCGCCGCGGCGGCGCGGCCGTCGGCCACGGGCAGCCCGTCGGCCAGGCCCGGCTCGGCGCCGCTGGCGGGACGGATCCGACCCAACGTCACCTACCGCGGGAAAGCCACCTTCTACGACGCCGGGAACGGCGACGGCGCCTGCCTGTTCGGCCCGGCCGACGACATGATGATCGCGGCGATGAACCAGACCGACTACGAGTCGGCCAAGGCCTGCGGGGCGTATGTGCGGGTGCGCGCGGCCAACGGAGCCTCGGTCACGGTCCGGATCACCAACCTGTGCCCGTTGCCCTGCGCGCCGGGGCAGATCGACCTGAGCCCGCAGGCGTTCGCCAAGCTGGCCGAGCCCTCGCTCGGCGAGGTGCCGATCACCTGGAAGCTGCTCAGTCCCGACCTGTCCACCAAGATCTCGATCCGGTACAAGACCGGGTCCAGCCGGTGGTGGTGCGCCCTTCAGGTGATCAACCACCGCAACGCGGTGGCGCGGCTGGAGGTCCGCGCCGGCGGCGGCTGGCGGCGACTGCCCCGGGAGAGCTTCAACTACTTCGTCTCGGACCGCGGCGACGGATGCGGCGACGCGATCCGGGTCACCGACATCTACGGACAGCGATTGACCTTCACCGGCGTCGCGATCTCCCCCGATGTCGTGCAGCCCACCCGCGAGCAGTTCGACCGGCACTGAGCCCGCCCCGTCCCGGTGGACGGGCGGCCCGGGCCATCAGACCGCCAGGAGCCGGCGTCCCGCGGCCGCCGGCCGGACACCCGGCCCGTCGGCCGGCACGGCGTCCGGTCGATGGCCGGCGGCCGCGACAGCGACCTCGTCGATCGTGATGCCCAGGCCCGGCGACTCCCCCAGGACGAACGCGCCGTCCTCGACGGACAGGTCGGCGGACACCCCCACCGGCGGCAGCAGATCCTGCAGCTCGCTGACCATGTGGTTCGGCACGGACGTCGCGGCGTGCAGCAGCCCGACGGGGGTGGTGCCGATCGGGCTGACCGGCAGGTCGTGGGCGTGCGCCAGGGCGGACACCCGCAGGAAGTGGGTGACGCCCCAGACCGCGGCGGTCTGGACGATGTCGACGGCCCCCGTGGCCAGCAGCGGGCGGAACTGTTCCAGTCCGGTGAGGTTCTCGCCGGTGGCGACCGAGGCCCGGACCCCGGCGCTGACCGCGGCCAGGCCCTCGGCGTCCCACCGCCGCACCGGCTCCTCGACCCAGGTGAGGTCGATCGTGCGCTCGATCTCGCGGACGTGGCGGACCGCCTGCTTGCGGGTCCAGCACTCGTTGGCGTCAAGCATGAGACCCGGCCGAGTTCCGCCCGCGGCCTCGGTCAGCACGTCCCGCACCAGCGCCAGGCGGTGCCGGTCCCGGTCGACGTCCAGGCCGCCCTTGAGCTTGGCCGCCCGCAACCCGTGCCGGGCGTAGACCTGGTAGGTCGCGACCAGCTCGTCGTCGGTCAGGCCGATGTCCAGGCCCGAGGCGTACGCCGGCACCCGCCGGTCGCGCCCGCCGAGCAGCCGCCAGAGCGGTTCACCGGCGGCCCGCGCCTTGATGTCCCACAGGGCGCTGTCGAGCGTGCCGATGGTGCCGAACACCGGCCCCGCGTGGCCCGCTTTGAAGGTCTGCCGCAGCATGCGGTCGTACAGCGCGGTCACGCAGCGGGGATCCTCGCCTTCGATCGCCGCGAAGATGGCCTCGATCTCCACGTGCGAGCCCAGGCCCACCCCGGTGATGCCCGCGTCGGTCTCGACCAGGACGATCGGCACCGCGATGACCCCGTCCGGGTAGACCCCGTTGGCGTCACCGACGGGCCGGCCCCATCGCTGGACCGTGGTCAGCGTCCGATACCCGGTGATGCGCATGTCAGCCCTTCATGGAACCGGCGGTCACACCGTCGGCGATCTGGCGTTGCAGGAAGAGGTAGATCACCAGGACCGGCACGGCGGCGATCAGCACTCCCGAGGCGAACAGGGGAATGTCGGACGTGTACTGCCCGCGCAGGGACGTGACGCCGACCATCAGGGTCCGGCGTTCCGGCGAGGGCGTCATCAGCAGGGCGATCAGCACGTCGTTCCAGCAGAACAGGGCGTTGAGCACGCCCACCGACAGCAGCGCGGGGCGCCCCATCGGCAGCATGATCCGGCGGTACACGCCGTACGGGCTGTTGCCGTCGATCCTGGCCGCGTCCACGATCTCGCTGGGAATCCTGCTGTAGTAGCTGGTCATCAGGTAGATCGTGAAGGGCAGGAACTGCGCGACGTAGGCGAGGATCAGCCCGGGGTAGGTATCGATCAGGCCGGTGTCGGCCATGGTCCGGGCGAGCGGCACCATGATCACCTGGAACGGTACGAACAGCGCGGCCAGGCAGCCGAGGAACAGGGCCCGCGAGCCACGGAACCGCAGGTGGCTCATGGCGAAACCGGCCATCGAGCCGATCAGCAGGAGCAGGGCGACGGCGCCGGTCACGACGATGAGCGAGTTGACGAAGTATCGCGCCATGCCACCGCTCTCCCACGCGGTGCTGATGTTGTCCCAGCGCAGCGCGGAGCTCAGCGAGAACCGGTCGAAGATGTACTCACGCCGCGTCTTCATCGCGACGTTGGCGGTGAACAGCATCGGGTAGATCGTGGCGATCGCGAGCGCCGCCATGCCGGCCGCGATCACCCATTTGCCCAGCCGGGATCCGCGCATCAGTCCTCCTTCAGGCCGCGGCGCAGGATCGCGATCTGCGCCAGCCCCACCACGAGCATCACCAGGAAGAGCACCGTCGACGCGGCCGAGGCGAGCGCGGGCCGGCTCATCTGGCCCTGCTGGATCCAGATGTAGTACTCCGGCAGGTAGGTCGACCCGCCGGGACCGCCGCTGGTCATCACGAACAGCAGGCCGAACATCGACGTCAGCATGCCGATCATGGTGGTCACGAACACGAACTGGATGGTGCGGGACAGGCCGGGAATGATGACGTGCCGGATGACCTGGGGCGTCGACGCGCCGTCGACCCTGGCCGCGTCCAGCAGCGTCGGGTCCAGCGTGGCGAAGCCGGACAGGAAGACCACCAGGCCCATGCCGAAGGTGGCCCAGATGTGCACGCCGACCACCGAGAAGATGGCCACCGACGAGTCACCGAGCCAGTCCACCGGGTCCAGCCCGACGAACCCGAGGACGGCGTTGAGCGGGCCGTCGACGGAGAGCAGCAGGTTGAAGATCGCGCCGATGATCACCGGCGACAGCACGGCGGGGAAGAAGTACACGCTGCGGAAGAACCGGTTCCCGGGCACCCGCAGGAAGATGAACGTGGCCAGCAGGCCCGGGATCGCGACCGCGACCGGCAGCAGCAGCACGAGCAGCCCGACGTTGCGCAGGGCCGTCCGGAAGACCGGATCGTCGAACAGCTCGGCGTAGTTGCTCAGGCCGACCCGCATCCCGTTCTGGTCGCCGTCGCCGGTGAAGGAGAAGTTGACGCCGAGCAGCAGCGGCCACAGCCGGAAGACGACAATGATCAGCAGCGCCGGCGCGACGAGCACGAAGGGAGCGAGCCGTTCACCGAGCGGCCGTCCGGGCCCGCGAGCCGCTGGCGCCTGGTCGGCCCGCCCCGCCGGAGCGGAGCGGACCAACAGGGGTGAGTCACCGGTCGGCACGGGCTCAGGCCTTGTCCGAGGCGGCGAGCTGCTTGACGGCCTGGTCGACGGTGATCTCGCCGGCCAGCAGTTGCTGGGACACCCGGCCCATCACGTCCTGGGTCTTGGCGGAGAGCGCCACGTGCAGCGCCGGCTTGCCGTCCTTGATCTCCGCGCTGATGGCGGCCGCGGCGGGACCGCCGTCGGTGACCGTCACCGTGGTGTCGGAGGCGATGGAGCCGGCGTCGGTGGAGTACGCGGCCAGCGCGTCGGTACTCGTCAGGGACCGGACCATGTCCGCCGCGAGGGCGGGGTCCTTCGTCCACTTCGCCACGCCGTAGCCGACGCCGCCGTCGTAGGCGAGGCTCGGAGCGGCGCCGGCGGTGACCACCGGTGCCAGCATGACGCCGAGGTTGTCGGCGCCCAGGATCGGGTTCATCTCATGCCAGCCCCCGACGTCCGACATGAGACCGATCATGCTCGCGGCCTTGCCGCCCTCGAACTTGGTGAAGGCGTCCATGAACATGGCGGTGGAGTTCGGACCCGTCGTGTTCAGGCCCTTGTCGTTGACCTCCTGCCACAGCGCGAAGAGCTTCCGCACGTTCGGGCTGTTCCAGTTCCGCTCGCCGGCGATCCACTTGTCGTACTCGTCGGGAGACAGGATGCCGGAGCCCATGCCCGACATCCAGAACTGGATGCCGTAGCCCTCCTTGTTGCCCTGGGAGAAGCAGGGCACGCCGGCGGCCTTCTTGATCGCGGCGCAGGCGCTGATCATCGCGTCCCAGGTGGCCGGCGGCTTGCCCGGGTCGAGGCCGGCCTTGGCGTAGAACGTCTTGTTGTAGTAGATCGGGTGACCCTGCAGGGTGATCGGCGCGGCGTAGATCTTGCCGTCCTTGCCGAACGCGTCCCAGCCGGCCAGCCGGGACTTGTCCGGCGCCACGTACTCATCGAGCGGAAGAAGCGAGTCCGCCCGGTCGCGGAGCTGGCCGCCGCCGTTGAAGAGGATGACGTCGGGGCCCTTGCCGGACTGAATCGCGGCGCCCAGCAGGGTGTAGTACTGATCGAAGGGCTGAGCCACGAATTCGACCGTGGTGCCGGGGTGCTTCTTGGCGAAGTCGGCCTTCGCCTTGGCGACGTAGTTGGTCGCCGTCTTGTCGCTCGACTTCCAGTCCCAGACCACGATCTTGCCGGCCGAGCCGCTGGTCGAGGATTTCTTGCTGGAGGCGCTTCCACACCCGGTCAACACCAGGCTCCCGATCAGGACGGCCAACCACAGTGCACGCTGCTTCATGGCTGCTCACTCTCAATGGCGGGCTGGCCGGCGCACCGGCCGACGCGGCGAAGTGAGGCGAAACATAACTCGTATGATGTTTGCCGTCAAGACAGTGCGCTAGGGTATGCCGCGTAGGACGCGTGGCACCGCCCGCGGCGGGCCGGTGGAGGGAACATGGCGGCACCTTGGCAGACGACACCGGCCGGATCGGAGTCCCCCGGCTGGGTGCGGCGACCGGCCAGCCTCGGCAAGGCCCTCACCGGAGAGCTGGTGGAGCGCATCGTCCGCGGGGTGCACCCGCCGGGGACGTCGTTGCCGCCGGAGCCCGTCCTGTGCGAGACCTTCTCGGTGAGCCGGACCGTCGTTCGGGAGGCCGTGAAGATCCTCCAGGAGAAGGGGCTGGTGCAGGTCCGCCAGGGCGCCGGCACCATGGTCAATCCGCCGGCGATGTGGGACATGCTCGACGAGCTGGTCCTCGCGGCGACCATCGCCGACGACGACGGCCTGGAGATCCTCGACGACCTCGTCGCCACCCGGCGCGTGCTGGAGTCCGACATGGCGAATGTCGCCGCCCGGCTGGCCGGGCCGGACACGATCGAGCAGCTGCGCGCGCTGGTGGACCGCATGGACGAGCTCGTCGACGACCACGTCGTTTACGAGGAGCACGATCGCGCCTTCCACGACACGATCATGCGGACGTCCGGGAATCGCATCGCCCGCGCCGTGGTGCGGTCGCTGGAGAGCCAGGTCATCACCATCGCCCGATACATGGGCCGGCCCGAACGGGCGCTGTGCGAGGCGTCCAACCTCGGCCACCGCCGCATCTACGAGCGCGTCGCCGCCCAGGATCCCGACGGTGCCGCGTCGGCCATGTGGAGCCACATCACCGACGCCTGGCTGGTCCGGCGGACCGGCCCGGGCGATCCGGTGCGCCTGAACCGTTAGGGGATGGCTGGCGGATCATGGCGTCGCCGAGACGCCCCGTTACGGGCGCGCGGCGGCCTTGAGGGGCTGGACCTCCGGCATGGTGCCGTTGACCCTCAGATGGTCGCGGAGCCAGCCCTCGGTGTTGCTGACATGCAGGAGGGCGGCGGCCTGGGCGAGCGGGCCGTCCTGTTTGACCAGCGCCAGATAGATGGCCTCGTGCTCGGCGAGGGTGCGGCCGGCGGCGTCCCCGTCGACGAGTCCGCGCCAGATCCGGGCCTGCAGGGTCTGGCTCGAGATGCCGTCCAGCAGAGACACCAGGGTGTCGTTGCCGGTGGCCGCGACGACGGCGCGGTGGAACGCGGCGTCGTGGTGGTTGAGCAGCTCGACGTCGTCGCGCGCCTCGCGCATCGCGTCGAGGTGCCGCTTCACCTCGGCCAGGCCGGTGTCGCCGATCCGGGTGGCGGCCAGCGCCGCGGCGACCGGCTCGAACAGGCGCCGGACCTCCATGAGCTCGAGCAGCGTGCCGGTGTCGCCCTGCAGCAGCTCGACCGCGCCGACCAGGCCGCCGAGGAGAAGGTCGGGCTGGAGACTGGTGACGTAGGTGCCGTCGCCGCGGCGGATCTCGAGGACGCGAGCCACGGCGAGGGCCTTGACCGCCTCGCGCATGAGGTTGCGGGACAGCCCGAGCTGGGCGGCGAGCTCCGCTTCCGGCGGCAGCTTCGAACCGGGAACCAACTCACCGGCCTGGATGAGCTCGCGGATGCGGGCGATGGCCCTGTCGCTCAGTGACACCGGCGGACACCTTCCTGGCTCACCACGCGAGCGCGGCTCGCCCCGGGCACAGGATATCAGTGACATCCCATGTCTGTGGCGATCGGCCCCGCCGCCCGCCCGGGACGGCGAAACCACCGGGGTTGTCTACCAGCAGACGTCCTACCTTTGGCGAGGTGACGAGGGCGTCCCGGGGCGGCCGCCGCGATCGTGTCGCCCGCCGCGAGGCGGTCCAGCAGGGCCCGCTGTTCCGGCCGTTCCCGCGGTGCCGCGCCGGAGCCCGGCCCGGTCGGCGGCACAGCGGTCACCGGCCCAGCCATCCGCCGTCGACCGCCAGGACGGCGCCGTGGACGTACGCCGCCGCGTCGGAGGCGAGGAAGACCGTCGCCCCGGCGATGTCGGCGGCGGCGCCCCACCGGCCCGCGGGTATCCGGTCCAGGATGGCCGCGGCCCGGACGGGGTCGTCGCGCAGGGCCTGGTTGTTGTCGGTGGCGATGTAGCCCGGAGCGATCGCGTTGACGTTGACCCCCCACGGCGCCCACTCGTTGGCCAACGCCTTGGTCAGGCCCGCGACGCCGTGCTTGGCGGCGGTGTAGCTCGGCACGGTGATGCCGCCCTGAAAGCTCAGCAGCGACGCGGTAAAGATGATCTTTCCGTACCCGCGGGCGATCATGGCACCACCGAGCGCCCGGGCCAGGACGAACTGCGCGGTGAGGTTGACCTGCAGCACCAGGTCCCAGTCCGGGTCGCGGTGCCGCTCGGCCGGCGCCCGGCGGATCGTGCCCGCGTTGTTGACCAGGATGTCGACCGGACGCTCGCGGCGGGCCAATTCCTCGCCCAGGTCACGGACGGCGGCGGGGACGGCGAGGTCGACCCGGATCGCCTCGAACGACCGGCCGGCGGCGATGACGTCCTTCTCCACCTCGCTGCCGGCCGCCTCGAGGTTGGCGCTGACGCCGATGACGTCGGCGCCCGCCGTGGCCAGCGCGTGTGCCATGGCCCGGCCGATGCCGCGCCGGGCACCCGTCACCACGGCGAGCCTTCCGGTCAGGTCGAAGGGGTTCACGAGCCGGCTCCCTCGCGTGCGCAGTCGATCAGGACCTTCATGACGTCCCCGCCCGTCTCCAGGGCGTCGAATGCCGACGCCGCCTCGGCGAGTGGCACCACCTTGCTGATCAGCAGGCCGGCCGGCACGGTCCCGTCCGCCACGAGCTCCACGGCCCGCTCGAAGTCCGCGCGGTCGTACAGGCGCGCTCCCACCAGGGTGAGCTCCCGCCAGAAGAAGCGGTGCAGGTTCACCGGGCGGGGTTGCGGGTGGATGGCCACCAGGCAGAGCCGGCCGCGCACGCCGAGAACGTCGACGGCGGCGGCGACGCCCCCGGCGGCGCCGGAGACCTCGAAGCTGACGTCGGCGCCCGCGCCGCCGGTCCACTCGTCCGCCAGGCCGGCGACGTCGTCGGTGGCGGGGTTCCAAGTGGACAGACCCATCCGCCCGGCCACCGCCCGGCGGTAGTCGCTGAGCTCGGCGAGGCGGACATCGGCGCCGCGGGAGCGCGCGACCAGCCCGATCAGCACGCCGATCGGCCCGCCGCCGATCACCACGACCCGCTCGCCGGCCCGCACGGCCGCGCGGCCCACGTCGTGGACGGCCACGGCGGTCGGCTCGACCAGCGCCGCCCGGTCCAGCGGGAGCGTGGCGGGCAGGCGCACGAGGGTCGAGGCGGGCACCGTCCAGCGCTGCTGCATGGCACCGGGCGAGTCGATGCCGATGAAGTTCAGCCGGTGACAGATGTGCTGGTGGCCGGCCACGCAGGCCGGGCAGTCACCGTCCCACCGCAGCGGCATCACGGTCACCTCCTGCCCGGTCCGCCACTCCGCCACGCCCGGCCCGACCCTGGTGATCCGGCCGGACATCTCGTGGCCGAGGACGGCGGGCGGCTGGACGCGGGCGTCCATGCTCCCGTGATAGATGTGCAGGTCGGTGCCGCAGATGCCGACGAACGCGGGGGCGATCTCCACTTCCCCGGGGCCCGGCGGTGCGGTCGTGACCGGTCCGGTCTCCAGCGTTCCGGGCGCGGTGTAGCGGACGGCGAGTTCGGTCGTCATGGCAGGGTCCCTTCGTCACGGGCACCGACGGTCAGCAGCACAGTCGATCAGCTCCTCGTCGAGGCCAACTGGTAGAAAGTCGTGGCGGTGCCGGCGAGGACGGCGTGCCGCTCCGCGGGCCGGAGATCGCCGAGCAGTTCCTCGACGGCGGCGGCCCACCCGTTCCAGCCGCCCGCGATCACGCAGACGGGCCAGTCGGAGCCGAACATGAGCCGGTGCGGCCCGAACGCCTCGAGCAGCAGGTCCCATACCGGGCGGAGGTCGGCGGTCGTCCAGGACGCGTGGTCGGCCTCGGTGACCAGTCCGGACACCTTGCAGCACACCTGGGGGTGCGCCGCGAGCTCGCCCATGTCCCGGCGCCAGGCGGCGAGGTCGCCCCCGGCGATCGGCGGCTTGGCCGCGTGGTCCACGACCAGCCGCAGGCCGGGCAGGCGTTCGGCCAGGCGGATCGCCTGCGGCAGTTGGCCGGCCCGGATGAGGACGTCGTAGCCGAGTCCCCGCTCCGCGAGCGCGCCCAGGCCCCGCTCGACGGCGGGCCGCTGCAGCCAGCCCGGGTCGGTCTCGGCCTGGACGATGTGCCGCAGGGACCGCAGGAGATGCCCGCCGGGCCCGGCGCGGAGCCGGTCGACCGCATCGCCGAGCGCCGGGTCGGTCAGGTCCGCCCAGCCGACGACGGCGCCGACCCGCGGCTCCCGCCCGGCCATCGCGAGCAGGTCCTCGGTCTCCGCCGGGGAGGTCACGCACTGCACGACCACGCTGGCGGTCAGCCCACGGCCGGCGATGGTCCGGGTCGCGGCGGCGTGCAGGTCGGCGAGGACGAAGGTACGGCGGATGGGTGCGTAGGCCGGTTCGTCGAGCCAGTCCTGCGGGCGCCGGGCCAGGTCCCACACGTGGTGGTGCGCGTCGACCAGGGACAGCGGATCGTCAGACACGGTCGGCCCACACGGGTCCGTCGGGGTAGCGGTATTCCTTGAGCGAGGCCGGCAGCATCCGCGCGCTCAGCCCGGGCAGGATGGGTGCGAGATAGCGGCCGTGCTCGACGCGTACCGGATCGACGAAGTGCTCATGCAGATGATCGACATACTCGATCACCCGGTCCCGCATCGTCGCGGAAACCGCGACGAAGTCGAACATCGACAGATGCTGGACCATCTCGCACAGCCCGACGCCACCGGCATGCGGGCAGACCGGCACCCCGAACTTCGCGGCCAGCAAGAGGATCGCGATGTTCTCGTTGATCCCACCGACCCGGGCGGCGTCGATCTGCACGATGTCCACCGCACCGGCCTGCAGCAGTTGTTTGAACACCACCCGGTTCGCGACGTGCTCACCGGTGGCGACCTTGATCGGTTGGACCGCCCGACGGACGGCTGCGTGGCCGAGGATGTCGTCGGGCGAGGTGGGTTCCTCGATCCAGTACGGGTCGTACGGGGCGAGCCGGCGCATCCAGTCGATGGCAGGCTGCACGTCCCAGCGTTGGTTGGCGTCCACCGCGATCCGGATGTTGTCACCGACCGCCTCCCGGGCGGTCTTCATGCGCCGCACATCGTCCTCGACGCTGGCACCGACCTTCAGCTTGATCTGCGTGAAGCCGTCAGCGACCGCCTCACGGGCCAGCCGGGCGAGTTTCTCGTCGGAGTAGCCCAGCCAGCCCGGCGTCGTCGTGTACGCCGGATAGCCACGCTCCAGCAACAGGGCGATGCGTTCGGCGCGGCCCGGCAGGGCCCGCCGCAGGATCTCCAGCGCCTCGTCCGGGGTGAGCGCGTCGGAAAGCCAGCGGAAATCGACCTGGGCCACGATCTGCTGAGGTGACATCTCGCCGAGGAACCGCCACACCGGCATCCCGGCACGCTTGGCCGCCAGATCCCAGGCCGCGTTGACCAGCGCCCCCGCGGCCATGTGAATCACGCCCTTCTCCGGGCCGAGCCACCGCAGTTGCGCGTCGTGGGTGAGCGACCGGGCGAAACCACCGAGGTCACCACACACCTCGGTCACCTCCCGGCCGACCACATACGGGGCCAGCGCGGCGATGGCGTTCGCCTGCACGTCATTGCCGCGCCCGGTAGTGAACGCCAGGGCGTGTCCCTCGATGCCGTCCTCGGCGTCGGTGCGCAGCCGGACGTACGCGGCGGAGTAGTCCGGCTCGGGGTTCATCGCGTCCGAGCCGTCCAGCTGCTCGGATGTCGGGAAACGCACGTCCAGGACGTCCAGCGCCACGATGCGGGCGGATTCGGGAGAAGACATGGTTGCGGCTCCTGTCAGGGGTGGGCGATGTCAGTCCTGGACCTTGCCGCCGGTGATCCGGGAGACGATCAGCGCGGCCAGGATGATCAGCCCGTTCAGGGCGCCGATCCACTGCGCGGGGATGCCCGCGAGGGTGAGCACGTTCTGGATCATGAACAGCAGGAGGATGCCGGTGAACGCGCCGACCATGCTGCCCTTGCCGCCGTTGAGGCTGATGCCGCCGATGACGGCCGCCGCGAAGACGGTGAAGATGTAGCCGTTGCCCTGGGCCGAGGCGACCGACGCCAGCCGGCCGGACAGCAGGAGACCGGCCAGGGCGGCGAGCAGGCTGCCGGTGACGATGACGATCCACAGCACCCGGTCGGTGCGGATGCCGGCGGCCTTGGCGGCGTCGACGTTGCCGCCGATCGCGTAGAGCGACCGGCCGAAGCTGGTCCAGCCGAGCACGACGACGGCCACCGCGAACAGTGCCAGGCAGATCCAGATGGACGCGGGTGCGCCGAGCCACTGGGTCGTGCCGAGGTAGAGCATCGACGGCGGCAGGCGGAAGAAGGTCTGGCCGCCGGAGATGCCGGTCAGCGCGCCGCGCAGCACGATGAGCATGCCGAGCGTGACGATGAACCCGTTGAGCCCGAACCGGATGATCAGGACCGCGTTGACGACGCCGATGAGCGCGCCCACGGCGAGGGTGACCGGGATCGCCCATCCCCCGGGCAGCAGGCCGAGCCCGTGTCCCGCGCCGGCCGGCACCACGAGCCAGGCCGCCACGCCGGGGGCGAGGCCCATGGTGGATTCGAGGGACAGGTCCATCTTCTTGACGATCAGGATCATCGTCTGGGCCAGCACGAGCAGCGCGATCTCGGACATCGTCTGCAGCACGTTGAGCAGGTTGTCCGGCTGCAGGAAGACCGGGCTGACGATGTATCCGACGACCAGGATGATCAGGATCGCCGGGACGAGGGCGAGGTCGCGCAGCCGCGCGAGGGGGATCCGGCCGCCGAGCAGGCCGCGTCCCTTCGCGGCGGCCGCCGTCGCGTCCGGTGCGGGGCTGTCCGCGAGGGCGGTGTCAGGCATCGAGGTCCATTCCTTCCATGGCGGCGACGAGTTCGTGGTCGTGCCAGCCGCGGTCGATCTCGGTGGTCACCCGGGCCTGGAACATCACCAGCACGCGGTCGCACACCCGCAGGTCGTCGAGTTCGTCGGAGGCGATGAGCACGCCCGCCCCGGACCGGGCGGTCTGTTCGACCTTGTCGAGGAGGAACTCCTTGGACCGCACGTCGACTCCCGCCGTCGGGTTGATCAGCACCAGCAGCCGCGGGTCGTCGGCCAGCGCCCGGGCCATGACGACCTTCTGCTGGTTGCCGCCCGACAGCCCGGACACGGCCAGGTGCGGGCTGGGCGTCTTGATCGCCAGGTTCTCGATCAGGCCGCCGGCGATCGCGTCCCGGCGCCGGGAGTTGATGAAGCCGTGCCGGCCCAGCCGGGCCGGCACCGACAGCGTGCCGTTGTCCGCGACCGACATGTCCGGGACGAGACCCTGATGGTGACGGTCCTGCGGCACGAACCCGGCGCCGGCGGCCAGCGCGTCGGGCACGCTGCCCGGGCGCGGCCGGCGCCCGGCGATCTCGACCTGGCCGCTCGCGGCCGAGCGCAACCCGACGACCGTCTCCGCCAGCTCGGTGCGCCCACTGCCGGCGGCGCCGGCCAGACCGACGATCTCACCCGCGCCGACGGTGAAGCTCACTTCCCGGTACGCGCCGTCGGCGCTGATCAGCCCGCGCACGCTCAGGGCGGCCGGCGCGGCGGCGTCGACCGTACGGGTGCTGTCCCGGCGCTGGGCTCCGGTGGTGTCACCGGTCATGGCGGCGACGAGATCGGCGCGCGGCAGGTCGGCCACGGGCGCGGTCACGATGTGCCGGGCGTCCCGGAAGACCGTCACCACGTCGCAGATCTCGTAGATCTCCTGCAGGTGGTGGCTGATGAACAGGAAGGTCACGCCCTGGGCCTGCAGGTCGCGGATGCGCCCGAACAGCCGGTTGATCGCGGCCCCGTCGAGCTGGGCGGTCGGCTCGTCGAGAATGATGAAACGCGCCCCGAAGGACAGCGACCGCGCGATCTCCACGAACTGCCGCTGCTCCACCGACAGGTCGCCGGCCGGGGTCCGCGGGTCGACCTCGACCGACCACTCGGCGAGCAGGCCGGCGGCGCGGCGGCGCAGCGCGGGCCAGGCGATCAGACCGGAACGCCCGCGGTCGTGGCGGTTGAGGAAGAGGTTCTCGGCGACGGTCAGCTCCGGGATGATTGTCGACTTCTGATAGACACACGCCACCCGCTGCCGCCACCCGTCGCGGTCGGCGAGCCGCGGCGCGGGCCGGCCGGCGAAGGTCACCGCGCCCTCGTCCGGGGCCTGCAGCCCGGTCAGGATCGACACCAGCGTGGACTTGCCGGCCCCGTTGCGGCCGACGAGCGCGTGCGTCTCCCCCGCCGAGACCGTCAGGTCGACCCCGTTCAGGGCGACTGTCGGCCCGTACTTCCTGGTGACGCCCGTCGCCTGGACGACGGGCGGTTCCGCGGGGTTCCGCGCGTCGCCGGCGCGGGCGGGTGCGTCAGGCATCCCAACCGCCTTCACAGTCGTCAGCTGAGGTTGTTGCCCCACAGCGACTTGTCGTCGCTCTTGAGGCTCGTTTCGCCGCCGTAGGTCGCGCCGTCCCTGGTGACCAGCGGGGCGGACAGCTGGTCTTCCAGCAACCCGTCGCGGACCTGGATGATCGTGCTGTCGTGATCGGTCGGGCCGGGCTTGAACGTCTGCCCGTCGATCGCGGCCTTGACGTAGAACAGGGCGTACTTGGCGTAGAGGTCGGCGGGCTGCGACACGGTGGCGTCGATCTGGCCGGACGCGATGTTCTTCAGCTCTTCGGGGATGCCGTCGTTGGAGACCACGAAGACGTGCTTCGGGTCCTCCGGCGCGACCAGCAGGCCCTTCTGCTTCAGCACCTGCAGCGTGCCGGACAGCGCGAAGCTGGACTGCATGTAGATGCCCTTGATATCGGGGTTCGCGGTGAGGTCGGTCTGCAGCTTCTGCGCCGCGATCGCGCCGTCCCAGTTGGTGGCCTCCCCGAAGACCTTGATCTGCGGGAAGTCGGCCTTCATGCAGTCGTTGAACGCCTCGGTCCGGTCCCGGCCGTTGATCGAGTCGAGGCCGCCCTGGAGCATGACGACCTTGCCCTTGCCGCCGAGCTTGGCGCCGAGGAACTGGCACGCCTTGGTGCCGTAGGCCCGGTTGTCCGCCCGGACCACCATCGCGACGCTGCCCGAATCGGGACGGGTGTCCACGGTGACGACCGGGATCTTCTTCGCGGCCAGCTGATCGAGCGTGGGCGCGATCGCCGCGGTGTCCTGCGGCGCCATCACCACGCCCTGGACGCCCTGGCTCATGAAGGTCTGCACGTTGGCGGCCAGCTTGGCGACGTCGTTCTGCGAGTTGGTGGTCTTCAGGGTCAGCCCCAACTGGTCACCGGACTGGGGCGTGTACTTGATGAACGAGTTCCAGAAGTCGGTGTCCGAGCGCGGGTAGTCGACACCGACCACGGGCTTGCCGCCCGCCGCCGGGTCGGAGTCGGAGCCGGAGCCACGGTTGCAGGCGCTCACGAGAAGCAGCGCGGACGTGACGGTGACGATGGTGCGGAGCACGGCTGTGGGACGCATCGCTGCTCTCTCCTGCTGGTGTGCCAGACGGACGGGCGATGTTTCGAGTCCGAGAACGCCATGTGACGCCCAAGTTGGACATGGGATGTATGTATAGACCGCCGCGCAGGCTGTGTCTATCACCTCACTCGTCTTCCCGAGAATCGGCCGCTTTAAATACGTTTTATGGCGTCAAGGGTGTTTCGCCGCCGATGTCGAGACATCCAATCTCTCCCCTTGACATCACGGGCCCATCCGCATGAGATTCATCGACAACTTCCGAGCCACCGAGGCCCGCTTGCTGGAGGACTTCATGTCGCCTTCTGGGATGTCCCGCCGGATCCTGCTGTCCGCTGTCGGGCTGACCACCGCCACCGCGGGGCTGGCGGGGGCGGTCGGCGCGGGACCGGCACTGGCGTCGAAACCGCACGCCGGCGCGCCCGACCTGCGGAGGTTCGCGAACCTGCGCTTCGGGATGTTCAACCACTTCAACGTGGGCACGTTCACCGATGAGGAGTGGGCCCGGCCGAACCAGGACCCGAAGCTGTTCGCGCCACCGCAGGTCGACTGCGACCAGTGGGCGCGGGCCGCGGTGGCGGCCAAGATGAGCTACGGGGTGCTGACCACCAAACACCACGACGGCTTCAGCCTCTGGCCCTCGAAATTCGGCACCTACAACGTGTCCACCAGCGGCTACCAGCACGACGTCGTCGCCCAGTACGTCAACGCGTTCCGGTCCCGCGGCCTGAAGGTCGGCCTGTACTTCTCGATCTGGGACCGCAGCCACACCGTCGAGGCATACGACACCCGGCACGGCGTCGGCGCCAGCGAGGCGATCCAGCCCGGCGACCTGGCCTACGTGCTCGGGCAGATCCGCGAGCTGCTCACCGGCTACGGCAAGATCGACATGTTCATCACCGACGGGTACGCGTGGCAGATGGGTCAACAGGCGCTGCCGTACCGGGAGATCCACCGGCTGGTGAAGTCGCTCCAGCCGGGCATTGTGATGATCGACCACGGCGGCCTGTCCCAGCCCTGGCTCGGCGACGCGATCTACTTCGAGGAGCCGCTGGGGATCACCGCCCCGGACGGCAACCGGTACGCCGGCATGCAGGGGCAGACCATCAGCAACGGCTGGTTCTGGCATCCCAGCACGCCGACGACCGAGCCGATGGGCCGGGACGCGATCCTCGACCACCTGGCCGACCTGGAACCGAAGTGGACGTCGCTCATCCTCAACTGCCCGCCCAACCGCGACGGCCGGCTCGACGACAACATCGTCGCCCGGCTCGGCGAGGTCGGCGCGGCCTGGCAGCCCGTCAGGCGCTCCGCCCTGCCGGCCCAGCCTGCCCGGTGCGAACACCAGGTCACTCCCGTCAACGCGTACGCCACGGCCTTCCACACCGGCGAGGGCCCGCTGCGCGCCATCGACGGGCTGAGCGACAAGGGCTTCGAGACCTGCTGGTCGACCTGGAACCTGCCACTGCCGCAGTCGATCACCCTGGACCTGGGTGGCGTGTGGAGCGACATCTCCACATTGGAGTACCTGCCGAAGCAGTGGAACCGGCACTATCTGACCGACGGCGACATCACCTCGTACACGATCTCGACCAGCGTGGACGGGGTCACCTTCAGCAAGGCGACCGCCGGCACCTGGCCGGGGACCATGGCGACGAAGATCGCCGAATGGCCGCAGCGGAAAGCGGCGTTCGTGCGGCTGGAAGTGCACAAGGGAACCGGCGGCTACGCCAACGTCAGCGGTCTGCATGTCGGCGGCCGGCGGGTCGAGCCGGTGCGGCTCTCCGGGCCGCCGCTGGCCGGTCGCCGATACCGGGTGGAGGCCCGGCACAGCGGCAAGGTGGCCGCGATCGCCGGCACCGACATCGTCCAGGCCGCTTGGAACGGCGGCGACGGCCAGAAATGGGACCTGCTGGCCGCCGGCGACGGCTACTACGAGGTCCGCAACGTGGCCTCCGGCACGCTCATGGAGGTCGCCGGGCTGTCCCGTGCCGACGGCGGCAACGTCGCTCTGTGGCCGGACGACGATGTGCCCCAGCAGCATTGGGCCATCACCCCGATCGGCGCCGGCTACCACATCCTGGTCAACCGGCTCAGCGGCCTCGCCCTCAACGTCGCCGCGGCCGGCACGACCGACGGCGCCGACATCAACCAGTTCACGTACGGCTCCGCACCGCACCAGCAGTGGAAGCTCATCACGCTGCCCTGACCCCACCCCACTCCGCCACACCGGCGCCGGTTTCCCGGCGACCATCGGCTCCGTTGGTCAATCTTCGCGTGTCGGGACCGTACTTCCGTTCGTGGCGAGGAGTTGTGCCGTGCGTTCCAGGCAGCGTTTCCGGGCGGGAGACAAGTCGTAGGGCATCTTGGTGACTGATGCGAAGGCGCTCAGCTGAGTGACCTTCTCCTCCGCCAGGTCGGCGTCGTAGATCTCGAAGAGCTTCTCCTCGGCCGCGTCCAGCCCGGCTGCCTCGACGGCCCGGTCCAGGGCCATGTGGTGGGCGCATCGCTGGACGGCGAGTTCTTCCACGCGCGGGTCCTCGGGCTCCGCCCTGTCGTCCAGGGCCGCCTCGGCCGCGTCCAGACGGTCCTGCTCCGCCCGCAGGTCAGGGTGGGTGGCCAGCACGATGAACACGCTGGCCTGGATCGCGGCACCCAGCGGGCCGAAGACGCGTTCCGTGACCAGCAGCGCGTCCAGGTCGGCGGGACGCAGGGCGCCCGGGGGCAGGTGGCCGAGCCGGTCCGTGACCAGTTCGGAGAGCAGTCCCAGCGGGCTGCCCACGGCTTGGAGACGCTGGATGGCCGCGCGTTGGCGTTTGATCTCCGCCTCCTGGGCGGCCAGGGTCTCCTCCAGCCGGCCCAGCACCTCCCCGATGTCCCGGGTCTCCTCGAAGGCGGCCCGCACGTCGTCAAGGCTGATGCCGGCCTCCGCCATCTTGCGGATCCACAGCAGACGGATCATGTCGTCGTAGCCATAGCGGCGGCGACCGTCCACGCCCCGCTCGGGCTCCGGCAGCAGACCGATCTGGTGGTAGTGGCGAACAGCGCGCGGCGTGGTCCCAGCGAAGACGGCAGCATCACCGATCTTGACCTGCCGGGGAGGCATGGCGAAGGAGTACGTCACAGACGGAGCCTTTCGTGCTGAGATGCCTCGAGGAGACCACATGCCGCTACGGCAGGTGCAACAACACCACCCCGGAGATCACGAACAACCGGACCTCTCCTTCGCCATCGAGGTGTGTCCCTCGTGCCAGCGAACTCTGTCCCCGTTTCAACGCCGGACCCGCTGTCGTGGTTCGTTGGCGTAATGCTGGGCCGGCATGTGCTCACAGTCAGCCCAGGATCGCTCGGATGACCGCGGTGGCCCCGTTCAGTTTCAGCAGGTGTACGACGTACCCTCCCGGTTCAGGCTTGGCTTCGGGTTCGTCGCATCCGACTCCCCCGCCGCCGTCGGCGTGTATCGCCACAGCGCATCCGGGCTCTGCCAAGAAACCGCCACCGCCGCCCAGGCCGTTGGGGTTGGTCAGTCGCACCCTGACACCGCCGTCCTCCACAGAAGCCGACACCGTCCACCTGCGGAGTGAGAATTCGACCGAACCGGAGAAGGACACCTTGCAGTCGCCGTCGGCACACTCCGGGTATTTGGTGCCGCCCTCGCTCGGCGCCTTCGTCTTCCGTGGTGCTTGGGGCTTTGGTGCCGTCTCCGCTCCCCGTGACTCGTCCTCGTCCACTATGGGGGATGCGGAAGGTTCGGCATCACGGGCACTTGGGGAGGAAGAAGCGCGGTAGTCGGTCGCGCTGGGGGCGGTGTCAGGGCTCGACCACGTGGCACCGGAGGACGATTCCGCCGTGGAGCCGCAGCCGGCCATGGCCAGCACCAGCAGTAGCGCCCCGATCACGGTGCGTTTTGTGAAGGAATGTGGGCAGTGCTGCATGCGCGGAGTCTAGCGACCCCGACTTTGCCGGAGCCCTGCCCGTGATCCACCTCGCCGGCGCCGAGGATACCGAGGGGCGTGTTCGGGCCTGGGTCGTCCTGGGCGATCCGGGCCAGGTCTCCTTCCGGTACGGCGGCCTGCCAGTCAATGCCCGGCACGGTCCGGCCGAGGACGGTTGCGAAGAGCCGAACCACTGCCCGTTCCGCGGCGTCCCGGGCCTCGACCACGCCCGCCTCGGCCAGCACGTCCCCCGCGCTGACGGCGTCGGCCATAGTGGGCCTATCGGACGAGGTCCGGGTCAGCCATGTCGGCGCGGGACCGGTGGTGGCCCTTTCGGATCGGGCGACGTCGGCACTGGCCGGGCGGGCGGATCTGGTCCTGCGACTGGTCCGCTACCCGATGATCCAGAACGACTCGTAGGCCATGCGAAGTTTCCTCGATCGGAGCCGGAGTGGCCAGGCCCCCGTCGTGGCCAGCCTGTCAGACGCGGGGGATGGTTCGCGTTCCGGCAGCGGTCTGGTCGGGGCGTGGAAGCACCAGACCGCGTCGGTGCCGACCGGTGAGGCGGACAGGATTCTGCTGTGGGTCCGGTGCCCGATCATCCGGAACGGCCAGGAAGCTTCGCGGTGCTTCCTGCAGCCGACCATTCGGAACGGTAGCGGCACCCTGGGCGGGTTCTAGCTGATGATCGATTACGTGCCGCAGGCGCTCCTGGGCGATCCGCCGACCGGCTCTGGTGTGCCGACTGCCGCTGACCACCGGAACGTGCCGGCCGGCCGCCCGGCACAGCGGCAAGACCGCCGAGGTCGCCGGCACCGCGAACGGCGCGACCATCGTGCAGCGACCGTACGCCTCGGCAGCACACCAGCAGTCGCGGATCGCGGCGGCATGATCCGGGCCGGGGCTGTGCCGGGTGTGACACAGCCCCGTGCGGATCAGGGGGTGCTGACCGCGAACTGGTTGATGGTGACGGCGCCGCCCAGCGCCTGGGTGGCGTAGTTGAAGACGCCGAATCGGTAGCCCATGAAGAACTGCCAGGCGTTGGTGAGCGTGAACGCCGGGCCGAGGGCGGTAAAGGTGGTGCCGTTCGTGCTGTACGAGAACGTCGCGGTCCGGCCGGAGCCGGGCTGGATGTTCGCCGTGACCCGCAGCCAGATCCGGCCGCCGGTCACGGTGGCGCCGGCGGCTTCGGTGCCGGTGCCGGTGGTGGCCCAGCTCGCGTTCATGGTGAGGCCGTTGGTCATGGACACCCGGGTGACGCCGTTGTCCTTGCGGATGCCGATCCAGGCCGAGGAGTCGCGGAGCATGGCCAGCCCGGACCGGTCGCCGTTGGCCATGGCCGAGTAGTCCAGCTGGATCGTCGCCGTGGACGACGGGCCCTGGATGCGGCGGGTCAGCGTGTTGCGGGCGTTGTACAGGTCGTTGGTGACGGTGGCAGTGGACAGTTTCAGGCCGTTGTTCACGGTGAACTTCGTGGTGTCCGGGTTGTGGTTCCATTCGTACTGGTGGCCGAGCGGGCCGCCGGTGAACGTGTCCGTGCCGGTCATCGGGGTGACGGGGCGCCACGGCAGGTTCGGTCGTGGGTAGCTGGCTCCCCATCGTCCGTTGACGGTGGTCAGGACGGGCCAGTCGCTGTTCCAGGTGATCGGTGCCAGGGTGGGCATCCGGCCGCCGGGGTAGGCGTCGGTGAAGGCCATGTACCACCAGTCGCCGTTCTGGGTCTGCACGAGGCCGCCCTGGTGCGGTACGCCGCCGCCGGTGATGGGGCCGGGCAGGTCGAGCAGGACCTGGCGTTGTTCGTACGGGCCCCAGGGGCTGGTGGAGCGCAGGACGTACTGGCCGTTGGCGGGGCGGGTCAGCCAGATGTAGTAGTAGTTGCCGCGCTTGTACATCCGGGCGCCTTCGAGCGTCCCGATGCTCGACGGGGTCTGGTAGACCGTCTGGGCCCGTACCTGTGAGGTCAGGTCCGGGGATAGTTGGGCGACGCTGATGGTGCCGTTGCCGTAGGCGACGTAGGGGGTGTCGTTGTCGAAGAGCAGGCCGGCGTCGTAGTAGCAGTTGTTGAGCCGGGCTTTCTTCGACCAGGTGCCGTCGACCGTGGTGGCGGTGTAGACGTAGGTGCGGTTGAATTCGGTGCAGCCGAGCCAGTAGTAGGTGTTGTTGCTGGGCCGGTGGTTGAAGGCCGAGGCCCAGATGCCCTTGACGTAGGCCCGGCCGCCGGTCAGGTCGTAGGCGGTGGAGTCGAAGTCGAGGCGGGGCACGGAGTGTCCGGCGTATTCCCAGTTGACCAGGTCGTAGGAGCGCAGGATCGGCGCGCCGGGTGAATAGTGCATGGTCGACGCCGAGTAGTAGTAGGCGTCTCCGACGCGGATGATGTCGCCGTCGGCGAAGTCCTGCCACACCACCGGATTCGTGAACGTACCGGGTGCCGGCGGCGGGGATGTCGGCGGCGTGGAGGTCGGTGGTGTGCTGGTGGCCGGTGAGGTCGGGGTCGTCTCGCCGGTGCACGCCACGCCGTTGAGGGTGAAGGTCGCCGGTGCCGGGTTGCTCGAGCCGGACGTCGCGTTGAATCCGAAGCCGGCACTGCCTCCGGTGGGCACGTTCCCGTTGTACGAGGCATTGGTCACGGTCACCTGCGCCCCCGACTGGCTCACCGAGCCGCTCCACAACTGGGTGATGGTCTGACCGGCGGCGAACGACCAGCCGAGCTGCCAGCCGGCGAGCGGGTCCCCGAGGTTGTCGATGGTCACGGTCGCGCCGAACCCGCCCTGCCACTGACTGGTCACGGTGTAGGTGACCCGGCAGCCGGCCGCGGCCTGAGCGCTGGTGGTGCCGGCGAGGCCGCCGACGACGACGGCGAGAGCGAGACTCGCGGCAAGCCACCGGCGTGGACGCGTGCGTTTCATCGTGGTCTCCTTCCGGGGATGCGTGGGGGCCCCGCCGGCCCGGACGGTCCGGGCCGGCGGGTGTCGGATGGCGGTGCGGCGCTCAACCGACGCGGCAGACGGGTGCGGCGCTCGGGCCGGGGCCGGTGCCCTGGAAGCCGAACTCGGTGGTGCCGCCCGCGGCGAGCTGCCCGTTGTAGTCGACGTTGCGGAAGTTGACCGTGCCGGTGGTCCCGGCGTTGGTCGCGCTCCACGCGTTGGTCACCGCGCTGCCCGACGGCAGGCTGACCGCGACCGTCCAGCCGTTGACCGCCGTGGAGCCGGCGGTCACGCGGACGGTGGCGACGTAGCCGCCGGTCCACGCGTTCAGCGACACGCTCGCGGTGCAGCCGCCGGACGACGGCGGAGAGGTGGTGGGTGGCATCGTGCCGCCCGCGTTGAGTGCGTTGAGGACGGAGGTGTAGGCGGCCTTCTTGTTGCCGGAACCGTCGAACAACAGCGGATTGTCGGAACGCCACGAGTCAGTGTCACGAATGCCCCACACGGTGATGCCGGTGCAGCGGGTCACCGCCAGGCAAGCCTTGGTGACCGTGCTGTAGATGTTGGCCTGGTTGCCGCCCTGCTGAACATCAAGCTCGGTGATCTGCACATCCACCCCCAGATCAGCGAAGCGCTGCAGGTTGGCCTGATAGGTCGAGTCGATACCCGTGCCCAGATGCGACTGGAAACCGACGCAGTCGATCGGCACGCCACGCGACTTGAAGTCACGAACCATGTTGTAGATCCCGGTCGACTTCGCGTTGACGCCATCGGTGTTGTAGTCGTTGTAACAAAGCTTCGCGGCGGGATCCGCGGCACGCGCGGCCCGGAACGCCGCCTCGATCCAGTCGTTACCGGTCCGCTGCAGGTTCGAATCACGCCGGCCACCACCACCGCCGTCGGCGAACGCCTCGTTCACCACGTCCCAGGCGTAGATCTTGCCCCGGTAATGCGTGGCGACCTGCGTGACATGGTTGATCGCCGCATTCCGCAGCGCCGTGCCCGACATGCCCTGCGCCCAACCCGGCTGCTGCGCGTGCCACAACAGGGCATGCCCACGAACCTTCGCGCCCATCGCATTGCCCTGATTGAGGATCCGGTCACCGTTGCCGTAGGTGAAATTGCCCTGCGACGGCTCGGTGGCGTCCCACTTCATCTCGTTCTCAGGAGTGACCGAGTTGAACTCCGTGGTGAGGATCCGGGTGTATGTCGAGTCACCCAGCCGGCCGGCCGCGATCGCGGCACCGAAGTACCGGCCGGTCTGAGCCGCCGACGCGCCCAGCGTGCTGGCCGCTTCGGCGGTGCCGACGGCAGCGATGCCGGCAGCGATCACCATGCTCGCGGTCGCGGCCGAGAGCACCAGGACGCGTCGTGGTCCGGGGTTGGATCGGGGGGTCATGACGGGATCTGCCTTTCTGCGGGGACGAAGCGTCGCAGCGCACTCCGCACGGCGCATGACGGGGACGAGGCACGCGCGTTCGAGCCGCGGGGAATCGACTGCAAGACGGCGTTGGGGAATGGGCCGGGCCTATGTCGGGGATGTTACGGGAGCGCTCCCACAGATTCAAGAATATGAGTGGATATCGCGCTGCGGATCCTTGCCGATATACCGTCGAGCGGCGGCATAACACTTTTTTTCGAGCTCATTCGAAGAATAGTGAATCGGTGGCGCCGATCAGTCGGTCGCGGCGAAGATTCGCTGCTGGATCTCGCGGCGGTAGTCGTCCAGGGTGTTGTCGATGTGGGTCGCGGCCGCCCGGGCCGCGCCTTCCGGGTCGCCGGCCCGGATCGCCCGGTAGATGGCGTCGTGTTCGTCGACGGCCTTGGCCGCGTGGCCGCCGATCGAGCCGGACAGCCCGATGAGGCTGGACTGCGCCTGCAGCCGGCGAGCCTCGCGCACCGCGATCTGGAGAAACATGTTGTGCGAGGCGGTGGCGATGCTGGTGTGGAAGGCCTCGTCCCCCTCGTTGAACAGTGCCTCCTGCCCGGTCTCGAAGCCGCCGCGACACACCTGCGCCGCCTTCCCGATGGCCTGCAGCTCGGCGGGGGTGGCCCGGCGCGCGGCCAGGCGGCTGGTTTCCATTTCCTGCGCCCGGCGGAACTCGAAAAGCATGTAGACGTGGTCCAGGTCGACGGGGAGGAAGAAGGGCGCCCACCGGCCCGCGCCGAGCAGACCCTCGCCGTCGGCGACGTAGAGACCGCGGCCCTTCTGGGCGCGGACGCGGCCGAGCGCCGACAGAATCTTGACCGCCTCGCGGACGACGGTGCGACTGGTGCCCAATTGCCGGGCCAGCTCGATCTCCGTCGGCATGCGGTCGCCGGGACGCAGCTGCGACTGGGCGATCAACTCCAGGACCCGCTCGGCGGCCACCTCGTAGCCCGGCCGGTAGCCACGCTCCGCGCTCCCGGCTTCGGTCACCGCCGCTCCTCTCGCAGATCGCCCCGATGGATACGACTGGCACGCGCCCGATCGCATGCTACCGTCCCGGCCGCGCCGCCATCCGTGCCCGCCGGCCGGCGCACCTCCGCCTGCTTCGACCTCAGCGGGCCGGCCCGGCGACAGGCACTTTTGACGCGACATCCGCGGTCCATAGCTCGGACTCATTGACGAGCTGACCCCGGAGGCAACGTCGATGAGTATGAAGTAGTCAAGCGAAGCCCAGCTCTGCATACTGGTCGGTGCCGCGGGGTCGATCCTCTGTGCGCAAAGGCTGTTCAGCGAGCGGGCCGGGGTCGTCCGGAGGCCGGGAGGTCCACTCGCCGCCGCGTTCGATAAGTCGTACTCATTGGAGGTATCTGGTGAGGCCGGTGCCGCGTAGGATCGAACCGCCTGGCGGGCTGGCGGGCCCCGGCGGACCGACCGGGAAGGCGGATCCGACGTACCCCATGAACGACACCGAACTGGTGATCGCCGCTCGGGCCGGCGACCGCGCCGCCCTGGACGAGCTCGCCCGGCGCTACCTGCCGCTGGTCTACAACCTCGCGTGGCGGGCGATGGGCGGCGACGCCGATGTCGACGACGTCGTGCAGGACATCATGATGCGCGCCCTGCGCCAGTTGCCCGGCCTGCGCGAGCCGCACAGCTTCCGGCCGTGGCTGGCGGCGATCGCGATGCATCAGGTCAGCACGCATCTCGCCCGGGAGAGCGCCGCCGCACGCCAGGCCACCGGGCTCGACGAGGCGGCCGGCCGGGCGGACCCGGCTGCCGGGATCGAGGATGTGATGCTGCTGCAGGCGGAGCTGGCCGGCCAGCGGCGGCAGGTCCGGCATGCCGGTGGGTGGCTCGCCGGCGAGGAACGGGCACTGCTCGGGCTGTGGTGGCTGGAGATCGCGGGACGGCTCAGCCGGGCCGACGTGGCCGCGGCCCTCGGCGTCGGCGTCGCCCACGCCGGGGTACGCCTGCAGCGGATGCGCGATCAGCTCGAGGTGAGCCGTTCGGTGGTGGCGGCCTTGGATGCCGCGCCCGGCTGCGACCAGCTCGGCGCCGTGACAGCCACCTGGGACGGCGTGCCGAGCCCGTTCTGGCGCAAGCGCATCGCGCGGCACGTCCGGTCGTGCGCCTCCTGCGCGCGGACAGCAGAGGGGATGGTGCCGGCCGAGCGTCTGCTCGCCGCGCTCGTCCTGCTCCCCGTGCCCGCCGTCGTCACCGCCGCGGTCGTGACGAAGGCCGGACTGATCGGCAAGGTGACCGGCGCCGCGGTGGGCGCGGCGTGGTCGGGCACCAGCAGCGTCGCGGCGTCCGCCGCTGGCGCGAAGGGCTGGCTCCTCGGGCTCGTCCAGGCGACCGCGGCGCATCCGGTCGCCGCCGCCGTCGCCGCCGGCACGCTGGCGCTCGGCGTCACCGTCACGACGACCGGCCTGGCCACGGTAGACCCGCCGTGGTCGAGCTCCGCACCGGAGGCCCGGGAGCCGACCACGGCACCGTCGTCGGGCCTGCTGCGCGTGGGCCCGGTGTCGCTGGAGTCCGGGAGCGCCGGCGGCGGCTTCGTCACCGTCTCGGGCGACCTGGCGGAGCTCGCCCGGGTCGGCCCGGGCAGCGACGCCGCGGCCCGCCGGCGCGCCACCTTCGAGGTGGTGCCCGGCCTGGCCGATCCGGCCTGCTTCTCCCTGCGCGCTCCGGACGGCCGCTACCTGCGCCATTCATCCTGGCGGTTGCGGCTCGCCCGGAACGAGGGCACCACTCTGTTCCGGGGCGACGCGACGTACTGCGACCGGCCCGGCCTCGGCGCCGGGTCGGTGACGCTGGAGTCGGCCAATTTCCGCGGCCGGTTCCTGCGCCGCGTCGGCGCCGCCCTCTGGGTCGACCCGGACGACCACAGCACCGGGTTCCGCCTCGACAGCACGTTCCTCGTGCGTCCCCCGCTCGCCTGAGCGGTCCGGCACGGCGGGAGCGCGCTACCGGCGTCCCGCCATGGTGAGATGGGCGACGACCCGTTCGAGGATGAAACGCTGCCCCGCGATCGTGGGGTGGACGCCGTCGTCCTCGATGAGGTCGGCGAGGCCGTGCTCGAGCATCGCGGTGTGCAGGTCGAGACAGTCGGGCACCACCGTGCGGACGATCGCGGCCACCTCGGCCACGGTGATCGCCTCCCAGCGCAGCGGCTGGCCGGTGAAGTAGCCGCCGACCCGCGCCGGATCGACCAAGGCCGCCGCGCGCACCGGCGGGTACGCCAGCATCTGGGCGAGTAGTTCGACGTGCAACTCGTCGGCGAGCGGCACGACGAGGTCGCCGGACATCGACGGACGAGCTACCGGCCGATGCAGGTGGGGGTCATGCCGGCGCCGGCGCCGGTGCCCTGGAAGCCGAACTCGGTGACCTGACCCGCACCGAGCCGGCCGTTGTAGTCGACGTTGGTGAACCTGACGGTGCCGGTGGCGCCGCCGGCCGAGGCGCTCCAGGTATTGGTCACGCCGGCACCGGCCGGAAGTGCCATGTCCACGCTCCAACCGCTGGTACCGGCCGAGCCGGCGGTCACCCGTACCGTCGCCACGAATCCACCGGTCCATGAGTTCACCGACACCGACGCGGAACAGCCGGCACCGCCCGGTGGGGGCGTGGTCTGCCCAGGGGTGGACGGCGCGGGCGTCGTCGGGCTCGGCGGGGTGGTCTGGAACTGCGCGAAGAATTTCCAGATCTCGCCCTTGGTCCAGGTCGTGACGCCGCTCTCGGCGTAGGTTCCGTCCACCGGGCCGGGCATGTGCCCGTTGTCGAAAGCCGCCCACCGCACCGGGTATCCGGCGCGGCATCCCGAGTACGTGGTGGCGGTGTGGGTGCGGCTGCCCGAGGCCGGCTCGGGTGGGTTCTGGGCGGCGCAGCCGTTGTTCCGGACGAACGTGTCACGCAGGGCTCGTCCCTGCGAGATGGTGAGCACCGTGTCGCCGATGCCGTGCAGCCCGAAGTAGGCGATGGGCTGACTGCCGCCGCTGCACCCGCTGATCTGCGCGCCGGCGATGACGGCGACGGCGCGGAAGACCGTCGGCCGGGCGCAGGCGAGGGCGTAGCTCATGCCGCCGCCCCAGCTGAAACCCGTGGCGAAACGCTGCGTCGGGTCGACGCAGAGACCCTCGTCGAGTCTCCTGATCATGTCGTCGACGAAGGTGACGTCCTCGCCGTTCGAGTTGGACCAGCCGTTGCCGAGCCCCTGCGGAGCGACCAGGATCGCGCTGTTGTTCGACTGTTCCTGCTGGCCGTAGTAGGACCAGGCGGTTCCGCTGGTCCCGCCCGAGTTGACCTCGGCGGCGGTGCCGCCACGCCAGTGGAACGCGAAGATCAGCCGGTACTGGTTGTCGCTGTTGTAGTTGGCGGGGACCCGCAGGATGAAACTGCGGCTCTTGCCGCCGCTCTGGATGGTGTGCGTACCGGTCTGCAGGGTCGGCGCTTTGCCGCATCCCGCGGACGCCGCCGCGACGGCGACGTCCGCGGCCGACGCGGTGCCGACGGCCAGCGTGGTGCCGGCCGCCGCCAGGGCGAGCAGTGCCGCGACGGCGCAGGGCCTGCGGTGGAAACCATGCGTTGACATCAGGAGACTCCCAGCGTCGAGGCGCGCCGCAGCGGCAGTTCGGCCGGTCCGCCGCCGGTGGCGAACTGCCACCAGTTGATGTTGAGCAGATAGCCGCTGCCGCCGGCGAAGCGCAGGTACAGGTCACGCGTCCCGGTCGCGCCGGCGGTCGGGCAGGTGACCGTCGTCCAGGTCTGCCAGCCTCCGGTGCCGGGCACGGTGCAGGTGCCCACGAGCGTGCCGTCCGGGCCGCCCAGGCGCAGTTCGATGCGGCCGCCGCTGGTCGCCGAGGCCACCCTGGCGGTGAAGGAGGCCGCGCCGTTCCCGAAGGCGGCGCCCTTGACCTTGATCCAGTCCCCGTTCTCGATCCAGCCGACGTTCATGCCGCCCTCGCTGGACGGCTCGGTCTCGACCCCGGTCTCCCAGGCGATCGTCTCGGCTTCCTGCCGGGCGAAAGGATTGAGGGTGCCGACCTGCGGCGCGCCCGCGGTGGTCATCGACATCGTCGGGATCGTGCCATCGGGGTGGTAGCTGAACTTCTCCACCGCGACGGAGCGGGTGTAGCCGCCACCGCCCGGCAGCGCGCCGTTGTGGTAGAAGAAATACGAGCCGCCGTTGAAGTCGATGACGCCGGCGTGGTTGGTGAAGCTACCGCCCTGCCGGGGCATGACCGTGCCGCGATAGGTCCACGGGCCGGTCGGCCCGGGGGCCGTCGAGTAGGCGATGAACTCCGAGCAGCATTCCGCCGCGAACACGTTGTAGTACACGCCGTTGCGTTTGTAGACCCACGGGCCCTCCTCATAGAGCGTCGGGCGGCTCGGGTTTCCGCTGCGGGCACCGAAACCGGCCGCGGTCAGCGGGACCTGCGTCGGCGCGCCCGAGAACGAGGTCATGTCGGCGTTCAGCCGCACGTACCACAGGTTGGGGTTGCCCCAGTGCAGGTAGGCCTGCCCGGTGTCGTCGATGAAGACGGTCGGGTCGATCTCCCCGTTCTCCAACAGGGGGCGACCGAGCGCGTCCTGGAACGGGCCGGTGGGGCTCTGCGAGACGGCCACTCCGATGGCCATCCGGCCGGTGGCGCGGTTCTTGACCGGCACGTACCAGTAGAACCTGCCGTCGCGGTAGATCGCCTGGCCGGCCCACGCGTCGGCACTGGCCCAGGCGAACGTGGTCAGGCTCAGCGGAGAATCGTGATCGGTCCAGTTCACCAGGTCCGCCGACGACCAGACCCGCCAGTCCCGCATCGTGAAGTACGTCGAGCCGTCCTCGTCGTGACCGGTGTAGAGGTACACCCGGCCGTTGTGCACGAGGGGGGCCGGATCGGCCGTGTAGCTGGTCTGCACGATGGGGTTGTCCGCCCGGGCGGGTGCCGGCGTGACCACGACCAGGCACAGCAGCACGGACATCCCGGCGATCCCCCGCCTGACGGTGGCGCGACTCGGCGTCATTCTCTTCACGGTCGGCGCCCTCCCGAATTGGGCCAGCTCGCACAGTTGGCGTTGACAATCCCGCCCGGCATGGGCTCTCCCCCGCCGAGATCAGGAAGGGGGATCGATTGCTGAACGTCGATGCGCATGAGATTGCCAGATTGTCACGAGGCATTCAAGGGCCACCGCCGAAACGAATCCGAAATCTGCCGGCCCGCACTTCGGGGCGACGCCGGACCTTGGCCGGACACCATTCGTAACACATTTTCCGAAGCGGATCGGGAAATGGCATGGCGCCGAGAGACCCGCAATGAATTTCTGTTATGAGCACCGCCGCGGAACGGTCAGGGCCGGACCCGGTCAGCCTGTCGCTGATGTGGGTAGCGGTGCTCAGGACCTTGGCCACACCCCGGCGCCAGATCGAGGCCCGCCTCGTTCGCCGGGGCATCACCGCCGACTCCCGCCGCCCAGGCCGCGGTTGAAGACGGTGATGGCGTGGCCGCGGGTGCGGGCCTCGACAGCCCCACCCCAACGCGTCCTTTGCTCTGCTTCCCCCACGGAAACACCCGCTGGTCGATGCCCGGCAGCAACCGGAAAGCAGGACCCGCACCTCCCACCCGGTGTTTCCTATCGGGAAGCAGAGCAAAGGGGCGAGCAACCACCACTATCCCCGGCCGCCCGGCCCCCGGCGGCACCGGAGAACATCATCGTTCCCGAACCGCCCACACGGGTCCGTCGGGATAGCGGTATTCCTTGAGCGAGGCCGGGAGCATCTGCGCACCCAGCCCCGGCACGGTCGGGGCGAGATAGCTACCGTGCTCGACACGTACCGGATCGACGAAATGCTCATGCAGATGATCGACATACTCGATCACCCGATCCCGCATCGTCGCCGACACCGCGACGAAGTCGAACATCGACAGATGCTGGACCATCTCGCACAACCCGACGCCACCGGCATGCGGGCACACCGGCACCCCGAACTTCGCAGCCAGCAACAGGATCGCGATGTTCTCGTTGATCCCACCGACCCGGGCGGCGTCGATCTGCACAATGTCCACCGCACCGGCCTGCAACAACTGCTTGAACACCACCCGGTTCGCGACATGCTCACCGGTAGCCACCTTGATCGGCCGCACCGCCCGACGGATCGCCGCGTGGCCGAGGATGTCATCAGGCGAGGTCGGCTCCTCGATCCAGTACGGGTCATACGGGGCCAGCCGGCGCATCCAATCAATCGCCGGCTGCACGTCCCAGCGTTGGTTGGCGTCCACCGCGATCCGGATACCGCCACCGACCGCCTCCCGGGCGGTCTTCATCCGCCGCACATCGTCCTCGACGCTGGCACCGACCTTCAACTTGATCTGCGTGAACCCCTCGGCGACCGCCTCACGGGCCAACCGGGCGAGTTTCTCGTCGGAGTAGCCCAGCCAGCCCGGCGTCGTCGTGTACGCCGGATAGCCACGCTCCAGCAACAGGGCGATCCGTTCGGCCCGGCCCGGCAGGGCCCGCCGCAGGATCTCCAACGCCTCGTCCGGGGTGAGCGCGTCGGAAAGCCAGCGGAAATCGACCTGGGCCACGATCTGCTCGGGTGACATCTCGCCGAGGAACCGCCACACCGGCATCCCGGCACGCTTGGCCGCCAGATCCCAGGCCGCGTTGACCAGCGCCCCCGCGGCCATGTGGATGACGCCCTTCTCCGGGCCCAGCCACCGCAGTTGCGCATCGTGGGTGAGCGACCGGGCGAAACCACCGAGGTCACCACACACCTCGGTCACCTCCCGGCCGACCACATACGGGGCCAGCGCGGCGATGGCGTTCGCCTGCACGTCATTGCCGCGCCCGGTAGTGAACGCCAGGGCGTGTCCCTCGATGCCGTCCTCGGCGTCGGTGCGCAGCCGGACGTACGCGGCGGAGTAGTCCGGCTCGGGGTTCATCGCGTCCGAGCCGTCCAGCTGCTCGGACGTCGGGAAACGCACGTCCAGGACGTCCAGGGCGATGATGCGCGCGGAAGTGGGCATGGCGACGACTCCTATGGTGCGGGTGAACGGCTGCCGTCAGGGCGACCGGCCGGCTGGGCAGCAACCGGTGTCAGCGGCGATCGCGGTGGTTGCGGTATTCGGCGACCACCAGTTCGGTCAGCTCGTCGGCCGACACCTCGGCGGTGGGCCGGTCGAAGGTGATGGTGCCGTGCTGGAGCAGGTTGACCCGGTCGCAGACGTCGAGCACCTGGGCGTAGTTGTGGGCGATGATGATGACCGAGACGTCGCCGCGGGCCTTGAGGTCGCGGATGAGGTCGAGGATCAGGGCGCCTTCCTTGGCGCCCATGGCGGCGAGCGGCTCGTCGAGCAGCAGGACCCGGGCGTCGGAGTAGACGGCCCGGGCGACTGCCACGGCCTGCCGTTGCCCGCCGGACAGTTTCGCGACCTCGGCGCCCACGTCGGGGATGTGCACGCCCATCTCGGCCAGGTGCTCCCTGGCGAGCCGGCGCATGGCCCGGTTGTTGAGCAGTGGCCCGATGCGCAGTTCCCGGTTGAGGAACATGTTGTGGAACACGGAGAGTTCGTTGATCAGGGCGAGGCCCTGGTAGACGGTGTCGATGCCGAGGGAGCGGGCGTGGTCGACGCTGCGCAGCACAACTTCCTGGCCGCCGACGACGATCCGGCCGGCGTCCGGGCGGTGATAGCCGCAGATCAGTTTGATCAGGGTGGACTTGCCGGCGCCGTTGTCGCCGATCAGCCCGAGCACCTCGCCCTTCTCCAGGCGCAGGCTCACGTCGCGCAGCGCGGTGAGCGCGCCGAACCGCTTGACCACGTGGTCCACCCGCAGCGCGGTGCCCAGCTCGGCGCCGTCCGGGGTGGTGGGGTTCGCTGTCATCAGGCGCCTCCCCTGCGCCGCAGCCGGGACAGGTACTGGTTCGCGATCATCGAGATGAGGATCGCGCTGCCGAGGATCAGCTGGAACGGGTTGGCGCTGATCCCGATGAGGTTGAAGCCGTTCTGCAGCTCGGCGAGGATCAGCGCGCCGAGGAGCGCGCCGATGACGGTGCCGGAGCCGCCGGCCAGTGCGGTGCCGCCGATGACCGCCGCGGAGATCGCGGTGAAGACCAGCGCGGTGCCGCCGCCGATGTTGGGGTCGATGCTGTTGATCCGGAACGCTTCGAGCAGCCCGGCGAGCGCGCCGAGCATGCTGGCGATCATGAAATTGCCGATCTTGATGCGGTCCACCCGGATGCCGGCCTCGGTGGCACCGATCGGGTTGCCGCCGACCGAGATGGTGTGCAGGCCCCAGCGGGTGCGGGTGAGCACGATGTGGAAGATCGCGACGATGACGAGGCACCAGGTCAGCGAGGCCCAGTCGCCGGCGCCGAAGATCTGCTGGATCCGGCCCCGCGCCGCTTCGGGAATCTGCGCGGGGTAGGCGTGTGACGTGGTGAGCAGCACGCCGAGCAGGAGGTAGAACGAGCCCAGCGTCGCCACCAGGGACGGCACCTTGAGCTTGGTGACGATGAAGCCGTTACAGAATCCGATGCCGCCGGCGGTGGCGAAGGCCAGCAGGAGCGCCGGCACGACCGGCACCCCGTAGAGGTCCACCGCGTAGTGCACCAGGAACGGGGTGAGCGCGGCGACCACCCCGACGGACAGGTCGATCTCGCCGCTGACCAGCAGCAGCACGATGCCGACGGCGACGATGGCGGTCGGCGCGGTCGCCTGCGCGATGTTGCGCAGGTTGTCGTGGGTGAGGAAGACGTCCTGGGACGCCCGGAAGTAGAGGGCCATGCCGAGGGCGACGATCAGCACGCTCGCCTCGCGCCAGCGCACCAGTACGGTGCCGGCCCGGCCCAGCACGGACAGGGTGCGCCGGCCGCGGCCCGCGGCCGGCACCCCACCCTGCCCGGCAGGGGGCGCGCCGGCCTGCCCGGCGGCCCCTTCCCGAACTGTTTCGTGCATCAGTCCACTCCGGTCAGTGTGGTTGTTCGCCGGACGACGGTCACCCGTGTGCGATCGGCCCGGACCGCTCGACGAGTTTCACGTCGGTGGCCGAACCCTCGTACCGGGTCTGGGTGTTCTGGTATTGGGTGACGTTGTCCTTGGTCACGAACAGCAGGCCGGTGTTGGTCTGCGGCGGCGAGATGAGGCCTCCGGTGACCTGGTAGAGGTACAGGTAGAGCACCGGCAGGAAGCCCTGCAGGTAAGGCTGCTGATCGATGGTGTAGTCCAGGTCGCCGGCCTTGATCGAGGCGAGCGTCTCCGGGATCAGGTCGAAGCCACCGGCCACCTTCAGGCCCTTGCTCCGCAGGTCGTACTTCTTCACGATCTGGCCGATCGACTGGGTCGACCCGGCGTCCACCGCGAGCATGCCGGCCAGGTTCGGGTGCCCCTGGGCGTACGCGTCGATGATGGACAGTCCCTTGGTGACGTCCGCGTTGGTGGCGACGGCGGTGAAGGTGACCCCGCCGCCGGCGTCCTTGAACGCCTGCTGCGCGCCGTCGATCCGGGGCTGGATGTTGAGCTGGCCCGGCGTGGCGATGAAGCCGACCACCTCGCCGGACTGCACCTGGGTCAGCGCCCGCTGGCCCAGGGCGTATCCCGACTCGTAGAGGCCCTGCCCGACGTAGGTGAGCCGGTTGGTGCCCGCGTCGTCGCGGGCGCCGTCGGCGTTGTAGGACACGACCGGGATGCCGGCGTCGAGCGCCTGGTCGACCGGTGCCTTGAACGCGGTCTTGTCCACCACCGCGAGCGCGAGACCGTCGGCCTTGCCGCTGATCGCGGTGTTGGTCGCGTTGACCATCTCGGCCACCACGGAGTTGGCCGAGCCGGTCCACTGGTACGAGCAGCCGAGCAGCTTACACGCGTCCTCGGCGCCGTACTGGGTGGGTGTGAAGAAGGGGTTGGTCGTGACGTGGTTGACGAAGACGAACTTCCAGTTCGGCGTCTTCGGGAAGTTGCCGATCGCGTCGGCGGCGGCCTTCTTGTCGTCGGCGCAGGCGGAGAGGAGCCCGGTCGCGGCGAGCGAGGCGCTCACCAGGCCGGTGCCGGCGAGCAGGCGGCGCCGGGTGACGCTGCCGCCTCGGAGTTTGTCGGCCGCCGCAGCGACCGCGGGATCAACAGCACGCATCTTGCACCCTCCTTGGTGTCAGCGCGCTACACCGAACTGGTAGACGGTGGTGGTGCGGTAGGTCTGCCCGGGCCGCAGCACCGTCGACGGGAAGTTCGCGTGGTTGGGCGAGTCGGGGTAGTGCTGGGTCTCCAGCGCGAAGCCGTCGCCCTGCCGGTACATCCGGCCGCCGGTGCCGACCAGGGTGCCGTCCAGGAAGTTGCCGCCGTAGAACTGGATGCCGGGCTCGGTGGTGCGGACGGTGAGCTGCCGGCCGCTCCTCGGATCGGTCGCCCGGGCCGCCGTCTCGAGGCGGGTGTGGGTCTTGTCCCGCCGGTCGAGCACCCAGTTGTGGTCGTAGCCCCGGCCGATGAGCAGCTGCGCGAAGCCGTCGCGGTTGCGGGCCCCGATGGCGGTGGCCTCGCGGAAGTCCATCGGGGTGCCCGCGACCCGGTCGATCGCCCCGGTCGGGATCAGCGTCGAGTCGACCGGCGTGTACCGGCTCGCGTTCAGGAACAGCTTGTGACCGTCGATCGTGCCCGAGCCCTCGCCGGCCAGGTTGAAGTAGGCGTGGTTGGTGAGGTTCACGATCGTCGGCTTGCTGGTCGTGGCCAGGTAGTCCATCCGGATCGCACGGTTGTGGGTGAGGGTGTAGGTGACCGTGGTCGTCAGCGCACCCGGGTAGCCCTGGTCACCGTCTGGACTGGTGAGCCGCAGCCGCAGCGACACGCCGTCACTGGTGGTCGCCGGGGTGGCCGCCCAGACGTGCTTGTCGAAGCCGACCGTGCCGCCGTGCAGGCTGTTCGGGTCGTTGTTGATCGGCAGTTGGTAGCCGACGCCGTCGAGCGTGAACTGCCCCTTCGCGATGCGGTTGGCGTACCGGCCGGTGATGCTGCCGAAGTACGGGCTCTTCGTCTCGTAGTCGCGAAGGTTGTCGAAGCCGAGCGTCACGTTGGCCGACTTGCCGCGGCGGTCGGGCGTCTCGATGGACTGCAGGATCCCGCCGTAGGTCAGAATGCGCACCCGCATGCCGTTGGCGGTCAGGGTGTACCGGTCGACGGCCACGCCGTCGGCGGTCCGGCCCCATGCTTGTTTGGTGATCGTCGCGCGGTCACCGGCGTACGAGGTGGAAGCGGCGACCGTGCCGGCGCTGCCGGTCACCAGTGCCACTACGCCGATCCGGACGAGGGTGCGGCGGAACGAGGTCATGTGCATGTGGATCTCCTCACTCAAGTGAAGGAGGCGGCGTTTTCCTTGGTGACCATTTCGGTTCCGGTGTCGACGCTGGGCTGCACCGTCTCTCCCCGGGCGGCCGCTACCGCGGTCTCGATGCCGAGCGATCCCATTTTCGCGGGGAACTGCGCGACGGAACCGGTCTGGTCGCCGGCCTTGATCGCGGTCAGTTCGTCGGGTGAGGCGTCGAAACCGATCACGGTGATGTCGCCCGGCTTCTTGCCCGCGGCCTTGATGGCCTGCAGGGCGCCGATGATCGGCGGACCGCACGCGCCGTAGATGGCGGTCAGGTCGGGATGGGCGGTGAGCATGTCCTGCGCCGCGTTCAGGCCCTTGGTCTGGTCGCAGTCGGTGGCCGGCTCGCTCACGACGGTGGCCTTGCTGCCGAGGGTCTCCTTGAGGCCCTTGACCCGGTCGTCGAGCGACGGGTTGCCCACCCGGCCCTGCAGGACCCCGATCTTGGCGCCGGCCTTCAGGTTCCCGGCCAGCCAGGTGCCGGCGAGCTTGCCGCCGGCCAGGTTGTCGGTGGCCACGACCGAGCTCTTGCCGGCCCAGCCGGGAATGTCGTTGTCGACCAGGACCACCTTGATACCGGCCTGCACCGCCTTGTCCAGCGCGGTCTGCACGGCGGGGCTGGTCGGGGTGATCGCGATGGCCTTGACGCCCTTCGCGATCATGTTCTCGATGTGGTTGATCTCCCCCTCGTCGTCGGTGCCGCTCTTGCCCTGGCCGTAGATGACCTCGACGTCGGCCTGCGCGGCGTCGTACTTCTTCACCGCGTCGACCATGATGTCGTAGAAGTCGACCGGGAACTTGGTGATGAAACCGACCTTCAGTGGCTCGCCACCGCCGGCGTCGGCCTTTCCGGTATCTCCATTGGATGAACAGGAGGCGAGCACCAGACTCGCCAATGTCATCGCGACAATCGATCTTCCTCGCATTTTTCCTACCTCCGTTGACTACGCCGGTACCGGCGTCAGCCGTTTCCGCCCACGATCAGCGACACGATCTTTTCCTTGTTCTCCGGCCGGGGAATCAGCTCACCGACCGTGCGGCCGCGGCGCATGACCACGGCCCGGTCCGCTATCTCCATCACGTGATCCATCGCGTGCGAAACGACGATGATCGCGAGTCCTTCGGCGCGCAGCCGCAGGATGAGGTCGAGGACGTGGCGGGACTCCCGGACGCCCAGGGCGGCCGTGGGCTCGTCGAGGATCACTACCTTGGTGGCGAACGCCGCCGCCCGCGCTACGGCGATCGCCTGGCGCTGGCCGCCGGACATGAGTCCCACCGCCGCGTTCACGTCGGCCACACCCACCTCGAGCCGGCGCAGGACCTCCACGGTCGCCGCCGCCATGGCCCGCCGGCGGACCAACCGGAGCCCCCGGGGCAGCCACCGCGGCGTGGTCAGCTCACGTCCGGCGTAGAAGTTCGCCGCCGGGTCGAGATTGTCGAACAACGCCAGGTCCTGGTAGACGGTCTCGATGCCAAGAGCCCGGGCGGCCGCCGGTGAGCCCGGATCGACCGGGACGCCGTCCATCTCGACCGTTCCCGAGTCCAGTCGGTGCACCCCGGAGACGCACTTGATGAGGGTCGACTTCCCGGCGCCGTTGTCGCCGAGCAGGGCCAGCACCTCGCCCCGCCGGGCCTCGATGTCGACGCCGCCGAGCGCCACCACCGCGCCGAAACGCTTCGTCGCGCCCCGCACGCTGAGCACAGGCTCGTTCATGAGCGCACCACCTGGAGGATCCGGAGCCGCTCTTCCAGCCGCCCGCGAACGACGTCGAGCTCGACGGCGAGCAGGATCACCACGCCGATCACGATCGGCTGCAGGAAGGCGTTGACGTCGAGCAGGTTCATCGCGTTGCGGATGACACCGATCATGAGGGCCCCCACGAGCGCGTTGCCGACGTGGCCACGGCCGCCGTGGAAGCTCGCCCCGCCGATCACCACGGCGGCGATCGCGTCCAGCTCGGCCAGTTCGCCGAAGGTCGGCGAACCCCCGTTGAGCCGGCCGGCGTTGACGACCGCCGCGATCCCGGCGGCCAGTCCACTCAGGACGTACACCGAGACGACCACCCCATTGACCGGAATGGCGGCCCGGCGGGCGGCATCCGGATTGCCGCCCACCGCGAAGATCCAGCGGCCCCAGACCATCGCCCGGGTCAGCAGCAAGGTCACCAGCGCCAGCCCGATGACCAGGAATGCCGAGTACGGGAACCAGCCGATCGAGCCGCCGCCGAGCTGCTGAACCACCTCCGGCATGCCACTGATCGGCTGCCCACCGGACAGCCACAGCGCCAGGCCCCGGGCGATGCTCAGCATGGCCAGGGTCATGATGAACGGATGCGGCAGCCGGCCCCAGACCAGGAGCGCCCCGTTGACCGCGCCGACCGCCGTACCGGTGGCGAGCATGGCCAGGATGACCAGGGGGCCGGATCCCATCGACCCGAACATCATGGCCCCCACCACCGCGGACAGTGCCAGCGTCGACCCGACGGACAGGTCGATACCCCGGGTCACGATCACCAGCAGCTGGGCCAGCGCGAGGATCGCGATCACCGCCGTCTGGCTCAGCACGTTGCCGAGGTTGCGCGTCGTGAAGAACACCGGCGACAGCGCACCCGCGGCCAGCACGACGACCAGCAACATCAGCGCCGGGCCGACGCGCAGGGCGGCGAGGCCCAGACCGGCCGCGTCGCGGCGCGGGCCGGCGACCGGCGGACCGGACGGTGGCGGCCCACTGGCCGGCGGTTTGCGGCGTTTCGGGCGGTAGCCTGCCGGCCACTCGCGGCGCGACCCACCGGACGGATTCAAGGTTTCGTGGCGCGTGGATGCCGTATCCGGCTGGGCGTCGCGCTCAGTGGCGTCAGATGTCATATGAACCTCCACCATGGCCAGAGCAGGCTGGCGAACAGGTGAGTGACGTGCGGTGACGTGCTATGACGTGTTGTGACGTGTTGGTAGGCGGAATCTATCCGCGGATTCACCCAATGTCTAGAGCCGGACGCGACTCGAAATGCACCGTGCCGGAAACATTTCTTGTCCTATTCGCCCTTAATACGGCCATCTGGCGTGGAGTGCCCCTCGACTTTTCGGAAGTATTCATGGGATCAATCGAGGATTGGGCCCGCCGTCCGCGTCACGACCCGCGCCCGGACACCGGAGCCCGATCCGCCCGTCGCGGCTAGGCTCTTGCGATGCCTGTGTTCCTGGCGGTCGACCTCGGTGCCGAGACCGGCCGCGTGCTTCGCGGCACGCTCGATGGGGGTCGGCTGGACGTGCGTGAGGTGCACCGGTTCGCCAACCGGCCGGTGGCGTTGCCCCAGGGGCTGCACTGGGACGTGCTGGCGCTGTTCGCGGACATGTCGGCGGGCCTGACCGCGGCGCTGGCCGACCGGGGCCGGGACAGCGTCGGCGGGATCGGCATCGACGCGTGGGGCAACGACTTCGCGCTGCTCGACCGCGACGGCCGGCTGATCGGCAACCCGTGGCATTACCGCGACCGGCGGACGGAGTCCAGCACCAAGCTGGTCGCCGAGCGGGTCGATCCCGCGCTGCTGTACCGCACCACCGGCACCGCGACCTTGCCGATCAACACGACCAGCCAGCTCGTGGCGATGGAGGGCTCGCCGCAACTGGCCGTCGCCGAGCGGCTGGCCATGCTGCCCGACCTGTTCGGGTACTGGCTGAGCGGCCGGCTCGTCACCGAGCAGACGATCGCGAGCACCAGCCAGCTGCTCGACGTCGCCACCCGTCGCTGGGCGACCGGCGTCATCGAGGCGCTCGGCATACCGGGCCGGCTGTTCGGCGCCGACGTCGTGGCGCCCGGCACCCAGGTCGGTTCGTTGCTGGCGGACCAGCGGGTGCCGCTGTGGGCGGTCGCGGGGCACGACACCGCCTCGGCCGTCGCCGCGGTGCCGGCCGGGGCGGGCAGCTTCGGATACATCTCCTCGGGCACCTGGTCGCTGGCCGGCCTGGAGCTCACGGCCCCGGTGCTGACCGACGCGGCGCGGCTGGCCGGCTTCTCCAACGAGGCCGGAGTCGACGGCACCATCCGGTTCCTGCGCAACGGGACGGGCCTGTGGCTGCTCCAGCGCTGCCGGGCGGCGTGGGGCTCGCCGCCGTACGGCCAGCTCGTCGCCACTGCGGGCACCGCACCGGCGTTCCGGTCCCTGATCGACCCGGACGCGCCCTGCCTCATCGCGCCGGACGACATGCCGGCGCGGCTGGCCGAGCTCTGCCGGGCGAACGCCGAGCCGGTCCCGGCGGACCGGGCCGCGATGGTGCGCTGCGTGCTGGACAGCCTCGCCTGCAAGCACCGGTGGACCCTGGAGCGCGCCGAGGCGCTGGCGGGCAGCCGTGCCGATGTCGTGCACATCGTCGGGGGCGGGGCGGCGAACCCGTTGTTGTGCCAGCTGACCGCCGACCTGACCGGCCGGCTGGTGCTGGCCGGGCCGGTGGAGGCCACCGCCGTCGGCAACCTGCTGGTCCAGGCGCGGGCGGCCGGTGAGCTGTCCTCGCTGGCCGAGGTGCGGGAGGTGGTGCGTGCCTCGCTGCCACCGCGGCGGTTCGAGCCTCGATCGTCGGCCGCGACCGACGCCGCGTACGCTCGCTTCCTGACCCTGCTCGACAGCGATGACAGGATCTGACATATTCTGCATCGACCACGTACGGGCAGGGGAGGTGTCTCGGTGCTGATCGCCGAGCGGCGTCGACGGCTGTTGGAGCAGGTTCGTGACCGGGGCTACGCCTCGTTCCGGGAGCTCGCCGAGGCGCTGGAGATCTCCGAGTCCACGGTGCGCCGGGATCTGCGCTCGATGGTGGCGGACGGCCTGCTCGCGGCGACGCGAGGCGGTGTCGGCCCGCTACCCGCCCCGGCCGCGCCGTCGGGCGCGGCCGCCGCGCCGGCCGGGAGCCTCCCGCCGGCCTCCCCCCGACGGCGCCTCGCCCGACCCGGCGCGCGCCGAGCGGGAGGCCATCGCGGCGCACGCCGCCGCGCTCGTCGTGCCGGGAAGCGCCGTGCTGCTCGGCCCGGGCCGCACCACCACCGCCCTGGCCCGGCGGCTCACCCGGATCAGTCACCTGACCGTGGTGACCAACTCGATTCCGGTGACCCAGGAGCTCATCGGGTCACCGCAGATCGACGTCGTGCTCGTCGGCGGCGCGCTGCGCCGTTCGATCGGCGCGATGGTCGGCCCGATCACCGAGCAGGTCCTGCAGGGCCTGCGGGGCGCCCAGGTGTTCCTCTCCGGCGACGGCGTCACCACCGAGCGCGGCCTCACCACGCCCAACGTCTTCGCGGCCGCCACCGATCAGGCGATGACGGCCGCCGGCAAGCAGGTCGTCGTGCTCGCCGACCACACCAAGCTCGGCCACGACACGATGTGCCAGACCGTACCGAGCGAGCGCATCGACGTGCTGATCACCGACGGCGCGGCGGACCCCGACGTGGTACGCCGGCTGCGCGCCGAGGGAATCGACGTGCAGATCGCGTAACGCGGCCCGCCGTCGCGTTCGTCGCCGATTTCGATCATCGCTGGTCATTTCGATCCGGCTATTGACAGCAGTTGCCACAACGTGGCTACGATCTGCCCAAGTTCGAGTCAAAGCCTTTCAACTTCTGGCACCCGCGCTGTTGTCCTCGCCGCGCGGGGCCCTAGTCCGCCATGCCCCCATGTGAAGGGACGCCAGCGATGCCTCGCCCCAGCCAGCTCATCCGCACCGCCGCAGCCGGCGCCACGTCGGCCGCGCTCATCCTCGCGGCCGGCTGCACCAAGGCCGCCGACAGCGGCGAAACCCCCAGCGCGAACGGTTCGGCAGCACAACAGGTCCAGGCCACCTCGGGGGCCACCGGATGCACGCCGGAGCGGTACAACGGCGGTGTCCCGAAACTCGACCTGAAGAGCATCACCGTAGGTTTCGCCCAGTCGGAGAAGGAAGCCAATCCGTTCCGGATCACGGAGACGCAGTCCATCAAGGACGAGGCGGCCAAGCGCGGGATCAAGCTCATCACCACCAACGCGCAATCCGACCTCAACAAGGAGATCGCCGACATCCAGGGCATGATCGCCCAGGGCGCCAAGGCGCTGATCATCTCGCCGCTCAACTCGGAAGGCCTGGACCCCGCGCTCAAGGCGGCCCAGGACGCCAAGGTGCCGGTGATGACCATCGACCGGCTGCTCACCACCAAGACGGCCTGCCAGGACTACCTCGGCTGGATCGGCTCCGACTTCGTCGTGCAGGGTCAGCGGGCCGCGGACGCCCTGATCGCGGCGACCGGCGACCAGGGAGAGGTCGCGATCCTGCTCGGCGCGTCGGGAGTCAACGTGACGGTCGACCGCACCAAGGGCTTCAAGGACCAGCTGGCCGCCAAGAATTCCAAGCTGAAGGTCGTCGCGGAGCAGACCGGCGACTTCACCCGGGAGAAGGGGCAGAAGGTCACCGAGCAGCTCATCTCGGCCAATCCCAAGATCGGCGCCATCTACGCGGAGAACGACGAGATGGCGCTCGGCGCGGTCGCGGCGCTCAAGGGAGCCGACAAGAAGCCCGGCGACGTCAAGATCATCACGATCGACGGTACGAAGGGCGCCGTCCAGGGCATCCTCGACGGCTGGATCGCCGGTGTCATCGAGTCGAACCCGCGCTTCGGCCCGCTCGCCTTCCAGGCCCTCGAGGACTTCTACAGCGGTAAGGGCGTCGTCGAGAAGACCATCATCTCCGACAAGGAATACACCAAGGACAACGCCAAGTCCGAACTCGCCAACGCCTACTGACGCCCGAATTCGGCTACCCGGGGGAGGGTGCGGCCCCTCCCCCCGGTGCCCACCCCGTGGAGAGTGAGCGGCCCCCGAATGACCACATCCGCCATCGACGTCCGCTCGGTGAGCAAACACTTCGCCGGTGTTCGTGCCCTGCACGACGTCTCCCTCGAACTGCACCCCGGCGAGGTGCACGCGCTGGTCGGCGAGAACGGCGCGGGCAAGTCCACGCTGATCAAGCTCATCACCGGGGTGTACCGGCCGGACGACGGCGAGGTGCGCTATCTCGGCGAGCCGGCCACCTTCGCGCACCCCCGCGACGCCCAGGCCGCCGGCATCAGCACCATCTACCAGGAGGTCAACCTGGTGCCCATGCGCAGTGTCGCCGGCAACCTGTACCTGGGCCGGGAACCCACCAACCGGTTCGGCCTCATCGACTTCCGCCGCATGCACCGCGAGGCCAGGACCATCCTGGCGGGCTACGGAATCGCCGTCGACGTGCGGCGCAAGCTCGGCGAGCTCGGCCTCGGCGTGCAGCAGATGATCGCCGTCGCGCGGGCGCTGTCCACCGATGCCCGGGTGGTGATCATGGACGAGCCGACCTCGTCGCTGGAGCCCCGCGAGGTGGATCTCCTGCTCGACGTCGTCGAGCTGTTGCGCCGCCGGCAGGTCGCGGTGCTCTACGTGACGCACAAGCTCGACGAGGTCTTCCGGATCTGCGACCGGGTGACCGTCCTGCGCGACGGGCGCCGGGTGCATACCGGCCCGGTCGCCGGAACCACCAGGCTGCGGCTGGTCGCCACGATGCTGGGCCGCGACGTCGACCAGATCCGCCGGCACGGCGCGACGACCTTCGACGACCAGCAGCGCGAGGTCACCGGCACGCCGGTGCTGCGGGCCGAGGGGCTCACCCGCCGCCCGCTGCTCGACGGCGTCAGCGTCGAGGTGCACGCCGGCGAGGTGGTGGGCCTGGCCGGGCTGCTCGGCTCCGGCCGCACCGAGACCGCCAAGGCCATCTTCGGCCTCGACGGGCTGGACGCCGGAACCGTCAGCGTCGACGGCGCCTCCGCCCGGCGCTGGAACCCGGCGGCCGCCATCCGCAGCGGAATCGGGATGGTGCCCGAGGACCGCAAGTCCTCCGGGATCGTCGGGGAACTCAGCGTTCGCGACAACATCGTGCTGGCCGCGTTGCCGAGGCTCACCACCGCGGGGTTCGTCTCCCGGCGCCGGCAGGACGAGATCGTGGACACGTTCATCAAGCGGCTGCGGATCAAGGCGTCGAGCCCCGATCAGCGGGTCCGTGAACTGTCCGGCGGCAACCAGCAGAAGGTCCTGCTGGCCCGGATGCTCTGCCTGCATCCCAAGGTGCTCATTCTCGACGAGCCGACCCGCGGGATCGACGTCGGCGCCAAGGCCGAGATCCAGTCGCTGATCAGCGAGCTCGCCGCGCTCGGCCTGGGCGTCCTGCTCATCTCCTCGGAACTGGAGGAGGTCGTCGAGGGCGCCGGGCGGGTGCTCGTGCTGCGCGACGGTGCCGTCGTCGGCATGTTGCGCGGCGACGACGTCAACGAGGACCACATCATGCACACGATCGCCCAGGCGTCCGGGGCGCCGGAGGACAATGCCGATGTCTGACACCGTCACCGTCCGGCATCGCCGCCCGGACATCGTGGGCCTGCTCCAGGCCGGCGGCGTGTATCTCGCGATCGCCCTGCTGCTGCTCTTCAACCTCGCCTTCACGCCGCACTTCGCCACCGTGGCCAACCTGCGGCTGCAGCTGGTGCAGGTGGTGCCGGTGGCGATCGTCGCCGTCGGCATGGCCCTGGTCATCGCCACCGAGGGCATCGATCTCTCGGTCGGCTCCACCATGGCGATCAGCGCCGCGCTGCTGCCGCTGTACCTCGGCTACGGCACCTGGCCCGCCATCGCGATCGCCATGCTGGCCGGTGCCGCCGTCGGAAGCGTCAACGGTTCGCTCGTCGCGTTCGCCCGCATGCAGCCCATCATCGCCACCCTCGGCACCCTGGTCGCCTGCCGCGGTCTGGCCCTGGTGCTCGCCGACGGCCGGCTGACCGAGATCTTCGACCCCGTGCTCGGCGCGCTGGGCAGCGACTCGGTCCTCGGCATCCCGATCAGCGTGCTGCTGGTGCTGGTGGTGACCGGCGCGGCGGCGGTCGCGGTGCACCGGGCCGCGTTCGGGCGGCGGCTGCTGGCCGTCGGCGGCAACCGCGCCGCGGCCACCATGGCCGGCCTGCCGGTCAGACGCACCCTGGTCACCGTGTACGTCATCAGCGGGGTGCTGGCCGCCGCCGCCGGGGTGATCAGCACCGCCCGGCAGGGCGCCAGCGATCCCTCGTTCGTCGGGCTGCTCATCGAGCTCAGCGCGATCACCGCCGTCGTCGTCGGCGGCACCCCCTTGTCCGGCGGCCGGGTGCGCATCCTGGGCACGCTGATGGGAGCCCTGTTGATGCAGCTGATCACCGCCACCGTGATCCAGCACGACCTGCCGGACTCGACGGCCCGCATGCTCCAGGCGGGCATCATCGTCGCCGCCGTGTACGTCCAACGTGGACGGAGCAGGGCATGACCGCCTGCACCGAGCGGCAGCCAGCCGCACCCGCCCACGGCCTCGCAGGCAAGGGCCAGAAGGGCATGCCAAAGGAGGCACTGCCATGACCGCCCTCGAGGACACCACCGCGACCAGGGTCGAGCCGAGAACTGCCGCCCGCTTGCTGTGGTGGTGGCGGCCCGACCGGGCCGGCACGCCGATCGTGCTCGCCCTGGTGCTCCTCGCCGGTTCGCTGATCTTCGGTGACAGCTTCGCCAGTGGCCGCAACCTCGGCAACATCGCCCTGGACAGCTCATACCTGCTGCTCATCGCGACCGGCATGACCTTCGTCATCCTCAGCGGCGGCATCGACCTCTCGGTCGGGTCGCTCCTCGCGCTCAGCGGGGTGCTCACCGCGTACGGCTCCCGGTGGGGCACCCTCACCGCGGTGCTGCTGCCCCTCGCCGTCTGCGGCGCCATCGGGCTGGTCAACGGGCTGCTGATCGGCCGGGCCCGGATCGCGCCGTTCATCGTCACGCTCGCCACCCTGCTCTTCGCCCGCGGCCTGGCGTTCGCCGTCGCCGACGAGGGCAACAAGGTGTACATCATCCCGGCCGACCTGACCCTCACCCAGCTCGGCCAGGCCCGGTGGCTCGGGCTCAGCGCGCCGGTCTGGTTCGCGCTGGTGGCCTTCGCCGCCGGTGTCCTGGTGCTCAACCGGACCCGGTTCGGCCAGGCCACGTTCGCCATCGGCGACAGCCAGGAGGCAGCCGAGTTGATGGGGTTGCCGGTGGCCCGGGTGCGGGTCCTGGTCTACGTGCTGAGTGCGCTGCTCACCGGCGTCGCCGGGGTCCTGGTGGCCGCGCAGACCCAGTCCGGCCTGCCGACCATCGGCGAGGGCCGCGAGTTGGAGGCGATCGCCGCCGTGGTGATCGGCGGCACGCTGCTCACCGGTGGCGCCGGCTCGCTCAGCGGGACCCTCGCCGGGGTCCTGCTGCTCAAGGTCATTCAGAACCTGATCAACCAGATCGGCACCCTCACCACCTACTACCAACAGGTCGTCAGCGGCACGTTCCTCGTCGTCGTGGTGCTGATCCAGTCCCGTCTCACCCGCCGGAGGATGCGATGAACGCCGCCGCACGATACGCACCGGGCGTCGTCCGGCCCCGCAGCTCCCCGGACACCGCGCCGGTGCGGGTCGCCGTCGTCGGCACCGGCGAATGGTGGGGCCGGCAGCACGCGGAACTGTTCGCCGGCCGGGCCGACACCTGCCTGGTCGCCGTCGTCGGCCGGGATCCGGCCCGGACCGCGGCCCGGGCCGCCGAGTTCGGTACGGCCCCCTACGTCGACCTCGACGAGATGCTCGAACAGAGCCGGCCCGACCTGGTCTCGGTCTGCCTGCCGAACGAGCACCACTACGAGCCGACGCTGAAGCTGATCCGCGCCGGGGTGCCGCTGCTGCTGGAGAAGCCCCTCGCGTTCGCTCTGGACGAGGCCGACACGTTGATCACCGAGGCGGCCCGCACCGGCCTGTTCGTCGGGATCAACTTCAATCACCGGTACGCCAAGCCGGTCCGTCTTGCCCTCGCCGCGATCAACCGGGGTGAGCTCGGCCGGCTCACGTTCGCGACCTGGCGCTTCGGCGGCGAACCCGGCACCAGCCGGCACCCGCACGCGAACCTCATCGAGACCCAGTGCCACGGCCTGGACCTGCTGGAACACCTCTGCGGCCCGATCGAGTCGGTGGTGGCGCAACTGGCCGAGCCGAGCGGGCACGGCTGGTCGACGCTCGTCGTGGGAGCCCGGTTCGGCAACGGCGCGGTCGGCAGCCTGGTCGGCTCGTACGACTCGTCCTACGCCTACCAGGACACCCACCGGGTCGAGCTCAACGGCACCGCGGGACGGATCCTGATCGACGACACCGTCCGCCGCTACAGCTTCCAGCGCGCCGAGAACGAGACCGCCCAGGTCTGGCAGGCCGGGTACTTCAACGACACCGACCGCAGCTTCCACGCGACCTTCGACCGGCACGTCGACGACCTGCTGGCCGCGCTGCGAGCGGGCGGCCCGCCGCCGGTACCCGTCAGCGCCGGGCGGCGGGCGCTGCTGCTCGCCGAGGCGGTCATCAGCGCGTACGAGAGCGGTTCCCGGGTCTCGACGGTGGAGTGACCGGCCGGTGGCGGGCACGTGCCGGCGGGTCGTGCCCGCCCCCGCCGGCCGTGGCGGGCAGGTGCCGGCCGGGTCGTGCCCGCACCGCCGGCCGGATCCGCCGTCCGGAAGATGTCCGGATCTTTCGCGACCACTCATCGGATCTCTGGCCGTCATCCGCGCTTCCGATGCGATCGCCTCGGATCTCGATCGACCGGACGGACTACTGGCCTGGCTCAATACTCGGCGTGACGGCCACCGTCGCGGCCAAGTTTCCGGAATGTTTCTGAAAGTTTTTGACAAATCGACGGATGCCCCCCTACCGTCGCCATCGACGCGACTCATACTCGTCGATGCCACCCACCGCGACCCACTCCCCTTCGGTCGTGCAGGACGACCGGCCCCACCGTCGCCGTGTGGTACGCCACCGACACCCCCAGGGTCGTGCCGCGCTGCTGGCCTCCCGCCAGCTGTCATGAGGAGGAAGCAATCTCATGAACGACATCCCCACCGAACCGAGGAGGCGCGGCCGCATGCGGCTGCTCCTCGGCGCAGTGTGCGCCGCAGTGCTGGCCGCCGGCGGCACGCTGATCGCCGCCCCCAGCGCGTACGCCGAGGCCGACCGGACCGTCAGCTCGAACACCACCGGTACGCACAACGGGTACTACTTCTCGTTCTGGAAGGACAGCGGCAACGCCAGCATGACGCTGCGCGCCGACGGCCGGTATTCCAGCAGCTGGGACCGCAGCACCAACAACTGGGTCGGCGGCAAGGGCTGGGCCACCGGCTCCCGCCGGACGGTCAGTTACTCGGGCACCTACAACCCGGGCAACAACAACACCTACCTCGCCCTGTACGGATGGACGCGCAACCCGCTCATCGAGTACTACGTCGTGGAGAACTTCGGCAGCTACAACCCAAGCAGCGGCGCCACCCGGCTGGGCACGGTCACCACCGACGGCGGCACCTACGACATCCTGCGCAGCCAGCGGGTCAACCAGCCCTCGATCGACGGCATCCAGACGTTCTACCAGTACTGGAGCGTCCGGCAGCAGAAGCGCAGCTCGGGCACCATCACCACGGCCACCCACTTCGACGCCTGGGCCCGGGCCGGCCTCAACCTCGGCACCAACCACGCCTACCAGGTCATGGCCACCGAGGGCTACCAGAGCAGCGGCAGCTCCGACATCACCGTCAGAGAGGGCGGCGGCAGCCCCACCACCGGCCCGACCTCGAACCCCGGCAACTGCACCGCGACGCTGTCGGCCGGCCAGCAGTGGAGCGACCGGTTCAACCTCAACGTCGCGGTCAGCGGCACCAGCAGCTGGGTCGTCTCCCTGGGCCTGGGCGGCGGCCAGAGCGTGCAGAACAGCTGGAACGCCGCCGTGAGCGGCACGAGCGGAACCGTCACCGCCAGACCGAACGGCAGCGGCAACAACTTCGGGGTGACGATCATGGCCAACGGCAACTGGAACTGGCCGACGATCACCTGCCAGACCGGCTGACACCTCCCGACACCGCACCTGGGGCGCGACGACCGAGGTCGCCGCGCCCCAGGCGGTGCGGGTGGGCCGGATGCGGCTATTCGACGGTGGCGGCGATCTTCGCGACGTCGTCGCGGCGGACCGCGTCGAAGAGCACCTTGGCCTTCGCCCGGTCCGGCAACACGACGCTCTGGTTGCCGCGGGTGGCCGTGCCGGTGGTCGGGCTGGTGTAGAAACTCAGGTTCTCGCCGCGCAGATCACGCAGGTCACTGGCCATGCTGAAGATGTTCAGCGTCTTGTCCACGGAGACCGCGTCGGCGGTGGCCCGCAGGAACGAGTTGAGCCGGCCGGGGCTGGTCAGGACGCCGCCGGACGAGGCCTTGCTCAGGATCGCCTTGATCACCTGCTGCTGGTGCCGGATCCGGGCGAAGTCGCCGTCCTTGAACGCGTACCGCTCGCGGGCGTAGTCCAGTGCGGTGGCCCCGTCCATGGTCTGCGGCCCGTCCTTGAACTTGCGGACGCCGCCCGGGCTCAGGGAGTGCGTCGAGGTGAACGGCTCCTCGACGTCGATCTCCACGCCGCCCAGCGCATCCACGATGTCCTTGAAACCGGCGAAGTCGACCATCAGCACGTGGTCGATCCGCACACCGGTGTAGTCCTCGACGGTCTGCACCATCAGCGGCGTGCCGCCCCAGGCGAACGCGGCGTTGATCTTCGCCTCCGTGTTGCCGCGCCGGCCGTCGGCGCTGCGCGGTACGTGCACCCACGTGTCCCGGGGGATGGACACCAGTTGGGCGCTGGAGCGCTCCGCCGGCAGGTGCAGCAGGATGATGGTGTCGCTGCGCGAGCCGCCGGTCGTCTCGGGGTCGCGGGTGTCACTGCCCAGGATCAGGAAGTTCATCGCGTCGCCGGCCGCCGTCTCCTTGGCCGGACGGGCCTCCTGGGGAACCTGGTCGAATGCCTCGATCCGGGCGATGTCGCCGTCGATGTCCCGCGCGTACAGCGTCACCGCGAGCGCGCCGCCGCCGGCCAGCACCACGAAGACGATGAGGAGAATCAACAGGTTTCGCAGCCGCCGGCGCCGTTGGGGCGCAACGGCCGGCTGCTGACTCGCAGCATCCGCTGCGGGTTCAAGGTCGACGGGCATGGCGGTGATCGTAGTGGTCCGGGAAAGGATCAACATCGGCCGGCCGGATCATCCCGCCCGGCCGAGCAGCGGCCCGCGGGTGATGGCCGCCACTTTGGACCTGGCCTGCGCCGAAGCCGCCCTTCGACGGCGCCGGCGCCTCGCACCGCCCCGGTATCCTCGGCATCCGGACCGCACCCCCAACGATCGGAGCGCGCCCGCGATGACCGCCAGCGACAATCCCGCACCACCGCCCAGCACCGCGGCTGCCGGCCCGGCCCCACAGCGCGACGACCTGGAGCACTGGCTGTCGGACCTGCGCACCGAAGTGGCCGAGAACCCGTCCGACTGGATCGACACCGAGCCCGACGGCGAAGACCCGGCCGCGCGCCCGCCCGGCGCCGCACCGGTGGTCTCCAGGCCGGCCAGCGTGGGACGACACCGGTCCCCGGACTGAGACGCACCCAGCGACCCCGCGCGAGGCCGGCACGTCAACCGCGTCACTCGGGCCCCGGGCGTCACCTGGTGTCACCGCCCGCGGGTTCCGCTGCCCGCAGGAGCGAAGATTTCGACCGGGATTCCGGAGATCCGGGATGTGTGATCGCCGACCCGGGCACGATGACGGTGATCGCAGTAACCCGGATCGGCCGGCAAGGAGCGCCGAATGGTTCTCGTCCCCGCGGGCAGCTCGCTGACCCTCCGCCGAAGCGACGGAACCGCGGTCACGATGGTGACGCTCGCCGACATCTCGGCCAAACTGCTCTGCGATCTGCCGGCCATCCCCGTGATGAGCCTCGAAGACCCGGCGGCACGCCACGCCGGCCTGGTCGAGCTGGTCTGCACCAGCGGTGCGGCCTGGGCCGAGGCCGAGCTTCGCGGTGACATGCTGCGGCTGATCGGCGACGCCTCGGACACGCTCGTCCAGCGCCGCTCGAGCCACCGTCGTCACGAACGTCGACCGTATGTCGGCGTCGCCGAGTTCGCCGGAGACCCCACCGGTCGCAGCATCCCGTTCGGCGGGCAGGTGCTCAACGTCTCGGCGTCGGGAGTCCTGCTGCGCGCCGTCCCGGAGACCGGCAGTCACTGCCTTCCGGCCGGAGTGACCACGGTGACGATCGAGGCCGACATGCCCTGGGGGATGCTGCCCGCCACCGTCCGCGTCGTCGACCAGCGCTCGGAATTCCTGCGAGGCGAGTTCACCTCGCTTCCACCGTCCGCCGCGGACGAACTGAGCCGCTACTGCAAGGGCCGATAGCCGGCACCCCACCGCCATGCGCGGCGCGTGCCCCCGGCGTCGGTCCGGAGGTGTTTGAACGTGGACCGCCGCTGCGCCTGGCGTCGCGGTCGATCAGGCGGTGCGCGGCACCGACCGAGGACAGTTCTGAGAAAAATTCACTTACCTTGATAGCCTCCCCTCGCGATCCCCGAGCCGTCAAGGAGACCAGATGAAGCCTCTCCGCCTGTTCCACTCGCCGGCCGTCACAGTCGGCGTCGCGGCAGCGATAGCCGCAGTCGCCGTCGCGGTCCCCGCCGCGCCGGCGGCGGCCGGTCCCGCCTCCAGCGGAACCTTCTCGGTGCTCAGCTACAACATCGCCGGCCTGCCGGAAGGCCTCTCCAGCGGCAGCCCCCAGGCGAACACGCCGATCATCGCCCAGCGGATCAGGCCGTACGACGTCGTGCACGTCCAGGAGGACTTCAACTACCACGCCTCCCTGTACGCCAACGACACCCATCCCTTCCGTACGCCCACCAGCGGTGGTGTCCCCTTCGGCGACGGCCTGAACACCCTGTCCGACTACCCGTACTCCGACCTCACGCGCGACAAGTGGAACGCCTGCAACGGCACCGACTGCCTCACGCCCAAGGGCCTCACCTGGTCACGGGAACGGATCGCCGAGGGGGTCTTCATCGACTTCTACAACCTGCACCCCAACGCCGGCACCACCAGCGCCGACCTCGCAGCCCGGCGCGCCAACATCACCGAGATATCGACCTTCATCGCGGCCAACTCGGCCGGCAACGCGGTCGTCGTCGCGGGCGACACCAACACCCGCTACACCCGCGCCGACGACAACATCCGCGAGCTGCTCGCCACCAACGGACTGACCGACGCCTGGGTCCAGGAGGAACGCGGCGGGGTGCCGCCGGCCGCCGGCAGCCCCACAGTGGGATGCGACGACGCCGCCGTCACCGACGCCTGCGAGGTCGTCGACAAGATCCTCTACCGCGGCAACCGGTACGTCACCCTCGCCCTCGACTCCTACCGCAACGAGAACGCCGCCTTCCGCACCACGGACAACAAGATGCTCTCCGACCACTACCCGATCGCCGCCGACTTCCGCTGGTCCCTCAACCCCGGCCTCTCGCTCAGCGACACCTTCGGCGGGCCGCACGGCACACCGTTCACCGACGTCGCCGTGGTGCCCGCGGGCCAGCGGGTCAGCCAGTTGCGCCTGCGCGCGGGATCCCGAGTGGACGGTCTCGGGCTCACCATGGCGAACGGGGTGTCCTACGACCACGGCGGCCAGGGCGGCACGCCGAACACCCTGAATCTGGGCGCGGGCGAGCACCTCACCTCGGTGACGCTGCACACGGCGCAGCGCAACGGGCACACCCGCGTCTTCTACGCCCGCTTCGGGACCGACCTCGGGCGCACCCTGGCCGGCGGCACCACGACGTCGAACACGGTCACCTACACCGCACCCACCGGCTGGCAGATCAGCGGATTCCACGGCAGGTCCGGCGCGGAGATCGACCAGCTCGGCGTCATCTACACCCCAATCCCGTAGCCCTGCCGGGCCGTTCCCCGATCCCTCAGCCGGCCAGCCGGAAGGTCTCGGCGTGCCGCTGCCGGGCCGGGACCTTCAGCTCGCGCAGGCTGCGCAGCACGGCGCCGGTCATCGCCGCCGGCCCGCAGACGTACACGTCGCGTTCGGTGATGTCCGGGACCAGGTCGCGCAGGCTCTCCGGGCTGAACGGCTGGTTCGGCGGGGAGCCGCTGCCGGTGCGGCCGGTGAGCAGGTGCAGGCGCGCTCCCCGTACGGAAGCGAGGTTTTGCATCTCGCTCAGCAGGACCGCCGACTCCGGCGTGGACACCCGGTAGAGCACGACGATGTCGCCGGTGAGGCGCTGGTCCTCGAGCAGGGCACGGATCGGTGTCACGCCGATCCCGCCCGCGATGAGCACGGTGGACTCGCGGGTGCGCCGGCCGGCGGTGAAGGCGCCGTACGGGCCCTCAGCGAAGACCCGGGTGCCGACCGGCAGGGTGCGCAGGCCGGCGCTGGTGGCGCCGATGCCCTTGGCGGTCAGGCGCAGCGAGCGGCCGTCCGGGGCGGCCGACAGGGAGAACGGGTTGACCTGCCACCAGCGGTTGTGGCCGGGAAAGCGCCAGAGGAAGAACTGGCCGGCGCTGGCGTTCAGCCGGTCGAGGCGCCGGCCGGTGATGTGGACGGAGACGACGTCGCCGGACTCGGGCACCACCGCGGAGACCCGCAACCGGTGGCGGGCGTTGCGGACGATCGGGACGAGGAAGCGGCCGGCGAGCAGCGCGCCGATCGCGAAGGTCCACAGGCCCCACCAGTACAGCTGGGTGAACGCGTTGGTGGTGAAGGCGCTGCCCTCGTAGACCTGGTGCACGAGGCCGAGCACGATCACGGCGTAGACCAGCAGGTGGATGGTGTGCCAGGCCTCGTAGGACAGGCGGCGCCGGGCGGCCCGCGCGGAGAGCAGGGCGACGACGACGATCAGGCCGGCGGCGATCAGGCCGATCACGACGGGAAACTGGCCGCTCAGGTTGACGGCCACGGTGCCGAACGAGACCTTGTCGAACCGGGCGAAGCCCAGGATGACGAACGTGGGGTGCAGCAGGGCCAGCCAGAAGATCGTGAAGCCGGTCCAGCGGTGCCAGCCGGTGAGCTTGTCCATGCCGATCCGCCGGTCGAGGAACGGCAGCCGGGCGATCAGCAGCAGCTGCAGCGCCATCGCGAAGGCCAGGTGCATGCCGAGGAACCGGCCGAGCGCGTGCAGCGGGTTGTACGCGGGGTTGACGACGGTGGCCAGCATCAGCTCGACGACGGCGAGGTTGGCGATCAGGAAGATCCAGAGTGTCACGTGAGCGGTGCGGGCGGTGGTAGTGGCGGTAGGTGCCTGGGGCCGAGTCGCGGCGGTCATCCGAATCTCCACGCTGTTCGCGGTGCTGGCGGTGCCATAGAGGTAGCCGAAGAAAGATCAGCGCGCAACAACCGGACGACACCCGGTCCGGGTGGGATTCCCGAGCGTGACGGGCCGCGGCGGAGCTGCGGATCGCGCCGCACGGCGAACGGTGGCAGGGCTTTGAGCAGGGCGACTTCGGTCAGGGCGGCCGACAGCCGGCCGGCCGGACACGGTGCGGCGGAGGCGGCCTCGGCCGAGGGCATCCCGCCGGTCCGGGGGTGCCGGCACCCGCCGGTCGGCGGGGTACTTCTGATCGGCCGGCCGGAGCCGACCCCGCCGGCCGGGGGGAGATGATCGCCCGCACGGCCGGTCGGTGATCTGGTACGAATCACGGATGATCCGAGTACTGGTGGTCGACGACGAGGCCCTGATCAGGACGGGCTTCCAGCACATCCTCGATGCCGCGGACGGTATCGAGACCGTCGCGGCCGTCTCCGGGGGCCAGGCCCTGCAGGCCGTGCGGGAGCTACGGCCCGACATCGTCCTGCTCGACATCCGGATGCCGGACGTCGACGGGCTGACCATCCTCGCGGGCATCCGGCAGCTGCCCGCACCGCCGGTCGTCGCCATGCTGACGACGTTCGACACCGACGAGTACGTGGCCGCCGCGCTGCGCGCCGGAGCGGCCGGGTTCCTGCTCAAGGACACCGACCCAGAGCAGTTGGGGCATCTCGTCCGGACCCTGGCGACCGGCGACACCGTGCTGTCGTCGAAGGTCACCCGCACCGTGGTCGACGGCTTCCTGGACGGCGGCACGGACGAGTCCGCGGTCCGCGCCGTGGCCCGCCTGACCGAGCGCGAGCGGGAGGCGCTGATCTTGCTCGCCGAGGGACTCTCCAACGGCGATATCGGCGGCCGCATGTTCCTCAGCGCCGGCACCGTGAAGGACCACGTCAGCACGATCCTCACCAAGCTCCGCGTGGACAACCGGGTGCGGGCCGCGCTGATCGCCGAACGCGCCGGCCTGCTGCGCCGCCCCCGGAACGGCGACCGGTGAACCGGCGCGCGACAGGCCGGGTTACCGGACCACTCCCCGGAGATACGTCAAGCCATCCAGCGCCAGCAGGTCCTGCGACGGGGCGAGGGGGCGCCAGATGGCGGCGGCGGTGGCGATCGTCTTGTTCAGCGCGGTGAACGACTCGATGCAGAGGGCACCGCTGTAGCCGGTCGTGCGCAGGGCAGCGAAGAAGCGGGGCCAGTCGAAGTGGTCCTTGCCGGGTGATCCCCGGTCCGTGCCGCTCACCTGGACCTGTTTGATATGGGATCCGGCGAGCTCGAGGGCCGCGTAGGGGTCGGACTCCTCGATGTTCATGTGATAGGTGTCGATCATGAGACCGACGTTCGGTGGCAGGCCGTCGATCAGGTCGAGCGCCTGCGCCACGGTGTTGACGACGCTGGTCTCGTAGCGGTTGAGCGCCTCCACGCCGATGCTCACGCCCCGCTCGCCGGCGTAGTCGGCCACCGGCGACAGGGCCTCGCGGAATTCCCGGTAGCAGGCCACCCGGGCCGCCGGCGACATGTGCCAGGTCCTGCCCACCGAGGCGTAGACGGGACCGCCGACGCTCGGCGCGCCGAGAACGGCGGCGTTGTCGACGCAGGTCCTCAGGTACGCCACGGTCGACGCGACCACGGCGGCCGGGGCGGCGACGAGCTCGCGCCCGGGTGGGGTGACCGCACAGACCCCGGCGGCTACCAGGTGATGGGAAGCCAGCAGGTCGCGGGTGCGGACCGGGTCCCAGTCGCCGGGCTGCTCCAGCGGCAGCTCGACCGCGTCGAAGCCGAACCCGGCGATCCGCGGGATCAGCTCGGCCAGGGCCTCGTCGTCAACCGGCGAAGCCCACACCCACGGGCTGACGCCGATGGCGTACACGGACTATTTCCAGCGCTGCGGATAGCCGGGCAGGTCCGCGCAGCCACACATCGCATAGTGCAGCGGCGGCATGGTCGCATCGATGTACTGCTCCAGGTTGTCCTGTGTGATGGTCGGCTGCGGCAGCTTCCAGGGGCTGGACACCTTCTCACCGTTGAGGATGCGCAGCGCGGCGATGATCGGCGTACGCCACTGATAGGTGGGATAGGTCGGGGCGATCGCGGTGAGCTTCTTGTCCCGCCACAGCCGCAGGAAGTCCAGTTGGTCCTCGCCGTTGATCGGCGGCACCGGCCGCCCCGCGTCGAGAAACGCCTCGACCGCCGCGACCGCGACCGCCCCGGCGTCCATCCAGACCCCGTCGATCGTGCCGTACCGCTGGATGTAGTCGTCGACGATCTTCTTGGTCTTGGCCGGGTCGCCGTCGGTGAACTCGACGCCCACCACGTTGACACCGGCCTTGTCGAACGCGGCCTTCGCCGCGGACCAGCGCGTCTCCAGCACGTCGACGCCGGGCAGGATGCGCAGGGCGAGCACCTTGCCCCCGGCCTTCATCTGCTGACTGACGAACTCGGCCGCGACGTGGCCGAAGCCGTAGCCGCCGATCGGGTTGATGAAGGTCACCGGGCAGGTGGAGTCGACGCCGCGGTCGAAGACGATGACCGGCAGGCCCTTCCGGCAGGCGGCCTCGACGGCCGGGGTGAGGGTCGCGGTGGTGTTCGGCGACACGATGAGCGCGTCGCACCCCTTGCCGAGCAGATCGTTGATGTCCGCGATCTGCTTCTGGTCCTTGCCCTCGGCGTCGACGTGGACGAACTGCTTGATCTGGCTCCGGGACGCGTCGACCTGGGCCTGCATGGTCTTGAAGCCGACCTGCCGCCATGGGTTGTTCAGGCCCGCGTTGGAGAAGCAGATCTTGTACGGCCCGGGCTTCTTGAATTTCGTGGTCTCCACCACCGCCGGGCTGAGCGCCTGTTCCCAGGGCTTGCCGGCCGGCCCGGCCGGGGTGACGCCGAGGAGCGCGAGCTCCTTGTCGTAGTCGGCCCGCACGAAGAACTTCGACTGCTCCCCGGTGCCCGATCCGGCGGCCTCGGACGCGGCGCTCGATGCGGCGGTGGTCGGTTCGTCGGTGGCACAGCCGGCGAGCAGCAGCAGAGCGCAGAGCGCCGGGGCGGCGATGGAAGGTCTCACGGAATCCCCTTACCTTGACGAGGAACGCACGGACGAGACCGCCACGGCGAGCAGGATGATCGCGCCCTGGACGGTCGATTCGAGGGCGCCGGAGACGCCGTAGAAGTTCATGAGCGCGAAGAGCGTCTCGAGGGTCAGCGCGCCGAGCATCGCGCCGGCGACCGAGCCCCGGCCGCCGCCCAGAGCGACGCCGCCGAGGACCACGGCGGTGATGGCGCCGAACTCCAGGCCGGCGCCGGCCTGGAAGGAGACACCGCTGTATCCGCCGATGAGAATCGCCGCGAGCGCCGCCGCCAGTCCACTCAGGACGAAGGCGAGGGTCTTGGCACGCCGGACCCGCACGCCGCTCAGCTCGGCGGTCCGCGGGTTGCCGCCGACGGCCACGAGGGTACGGCCGAAGTCGGCCCGGGTCAGCAGCACGGCCAGTCCCGCCGCGGCCAGCAGGACGAGCAGCGCGTACGGAATGCGGCCCACCAGGGCCACGTCCTCGAACGCCCGGCGGCCGAACCGGCGGAACTCCTCGGAGAGCCCTCCCTTCGGGGCGCCGTCCGACCACAGATACACGGCGCCGACGAGGATCAGGAACATGCCGAGGGTGGTGATGAAGGAGGGCACCCGCAGCCGCGTGGTGACCAGGCCGTTGACGAGGCCGGTGGCAGCGCCGAACCCGAGCAGCAGCAGGATGACCGGCCAGGTGCGGGACGGCTCGCTGTCGATGAGCCGGGCGGCGACGACGACCTGCGCCGTGACCAGGGAGCCGACCGAGAGGTCGAACTCGCCGGCGACGATCACGAAGTACTGGCCGGCGGCGAGCAGGATGATCGGCGCGGAGCGACCGAGGAACGACATCAGCGACGGCGGCGAGAGGAAGCCGGGCTGGCGGAGGCCGAGCAGAACCAGCAACACCGCGAGGACCACGAGGATCGGTACGACGCTGCCGGGGTGGACCCGCGGGAACCGCAGCGCGGGCCTGCGGCCTTCGGCGGTCCGCATGGCTAGGACCCCGCCTTTCGCAGGGCCCGGCGGGCGTAGACGGCGACGGCCGCGATGATGATCACGCCGCGGATCACCTGTTTGAAGAAGGCGTCGACCTCGAGCTGGTTGAAGATGGCGTCGACGCTGGCGAGCAGCAGCACGCCACCGACCGTGCCGGCGACGCCGCCGCGCCCGCCGGCCAGGGCGGTGCCGCCGAGGACCACCGCGGCGATCGACTCCAGGTCGTACAGCCCCTCGGTGCCCACCCGCGGCGCGCCCGAGCCGAGCCGGCTGGCCAGATAGATGCCGGCCAGCCCGGCGCAGAGCGAGCAAAGCACATGGGCGGTGACCAGCACGCGGTCGTTGCGTACGCCGGAGAGCCGGGCGACCTCCGGGTCACCCCCGACGGCGATCAGATGGTGGCCGAACCGCGTCCGGGCCAGGACGAACCAGGCCGCGGCGGCGACGGCGAGCAGCAGGAGGAACGACAGGGGCACCGGGCCGAGGCGCTGGTAGCCGAGGCTCTGCACGAGGGCCGGTGCGGTGTTGCCGGCCGGGCCGTCGTAGCCGTTGTCGAGGTAGCCCTTGAGCAGCAGCCCGACGCCGACGGTCGCGATGAACGCGTTGATCCGTGCCTTGGTGACGAGCAGGCCATTGACGAACCCCACCGCGGCGCTGACCGCGAGCGCCAGGCCGGCACCGGGCAGCAGCGCCCCGTCGCTGCCGGCCATGGCCTCCGCCGCCACCAGCGTGCTGAGGCTGATCACGTACGCCACCGACAGGTCGAGCGAGCCGCCGATGATGACCAGGGTCTGGCCGACGGCGACCAGCCCGAGGCCGGCGGCGACGTGCAGCAGGCTCACCGTGGTCGGCTGGCTGAACAGCTGGCCGCCGTCGATCGTGACGACCAGCCAGCCGGCGGCCAGGGTGAGGACCAGGGCGACGAACACGCCCGGCGCGGTCCGCCTGGCCGGCAGGGTGAGCGCGGTGCTCATCAGGCCGCCTCCGGCACGGCACCGAGGGCCAGCCTGAGGACGTCTTCCTCGGTCGCGCCCGCGGGTAGTACGCCGGCGATCCGGCCGTCGCGCATGACGATGAGCCGGTCGCTCATGCCGAGCAGCTCGGGCAGCTCGGACGAGATCATCAGCACGGCCGCGCCGTCGCGGGCCAGCCGGCGGACGAGATCGTGGATCGCCGACTTGGCGCCCACATCGATGCCCCGGGTCGGCTCGTCGAACAGCAGGACGCCGGGGCCGAGCGCCAGCCATCGGGCCAGCACGACTTTCTGCTGGTTGCCGCCGGACAGGAAGCGGATCTCCTGGTCCTCCCCGGCGGCACGCACGTCGACGGCGGCGAGCAGCTCGCGGACCCGGGCGGTGCGGGCACCGCGGCCGCGCCAGGCGGGAACAACGGCACGGCTGGCCAGCAAGGCGTTGTCGAGCACCGAGCCGCCGCCGACGATGCCCTCGCCCTTGCGGTCCTCGGTGACGTAGGCGACGCCGGCACGCATCGCGGCGCGCGGCGAGCGCAGCCGGACCGGCGCCCCGTCGACCGTGACGTCTCCCGTGGTGAAGGGTGCGGCGCCGAACAGGGCGCGCGCCAGCGCCGACCGCCCTGAGCCCTGCAAGCCGCCGACGCCGAGCACCTCACCGGCGCGCAATCGCAGGTCGACGCCGCGCAGCCGCCGGTTGCCCGCACCGCGGACGGTGAGCCGGACCGGGCCGAGCTCGTCCGGCCTCGCCCGGCCGGGGTAGTAGCTGGACAGCTCCCGGCCGACCATGTGCCGGACGAGCTGGTCGGCGCTGGCGTCTGCGGCGTCCAGGGTGGTCACCCGGCGACCGTCCTTGAGGACGGTGATCCGGTCGGCCAGGTCGAGGACCTCCTTGAGCCGGTGCGAGACATACAGCACGCCGATCCCCCGCCGCTGCAGGCGCCGCACGAGCGCGTAGAGCTGCTCGACCTCGTTGCCGGCGAGGGCCGCGGTGGGCTCGTCCATGATGAGCAGCCGCGCGTCGAGGGCGAGCGCCTTGACGATCTCGACGACCTGCTGCCGCGCCACGCCGAGGTGTCCCACCCGGGCACCGGGTGGCAGCGAACCTTCCCGGATCGAGGCCAGCAGCGCCGCGGTGCGGCTGAGCATCGCCTTGCGGTCGACGAGCCCACGACGCACGGGTTCGTGGCCCAGATACACGTTCTCCGCGACGCTGCGCTCGGGCAGCAGGTTGAACTCCTGGTGCACGATGCCGATGCCGGCCCGCTGGGCGTCGCGCGGGCCGCGAGACGTCCGCGCCGCGCCGGCGAACTCGATCATGCCCTCGTCGGGCGCGTACACCCCGGACACGATCTTCATGAGCGTGGACTTGCCGGCGCCGTTCTCGCCGACGATGGCGTGCACCTCACCCGGCTGGACGTCGAGGTCCACCCCGTCGAGGACGCGCACGCCGAGGAACGACTTGCCGATGCCCCTGAGCGCGAGAAGCGGCGATGACGGCGCGTCTCGCATCATGAGGCTCCTACGGTGCGTAGTCAGCAATGATCAAACCGCCGGGTGTCGAATCGGTTGCGCGGGCCGTGAACAGTGGAGATTCCGGCCGTAATATTTCCTGTTCGTGATGAAACCATTGCCAGGAGCGGTCTGGCAATCCCGTCGGTTCCCCCAGATCACCGAGATTTGGTTGCTGGAAATGTGTAATCGAATCGATCCCACCAGGGTCGTATTGACATCCGGCGATGCGCGGTCGCATGCTAGCCGGGCAGACCACGGGATGGAAGCCACTCTATGTGACGCTGTGTTAAATCCCGGAGGGACCTGACTGCCCGTCTCGGCGGACGGCATGACGATCTGACCGGCGCACGCATGTCTTCGGCACGCCTGGCGCGTCCGAGGTGCAGTCCCGCGTGCCCGTGGTCTCAGCCTCGTTGTCCCCCCGCCGACAGAGGAGACGGCATGCGTCGCAGCACATTGATCATCGGTGCGATCACGGGCCTGTTGCTGTCGCTCGCGATCGCCGTACCACCGGCGGCAGCGGCCCCAGCGTTCCGCGCCCTGTTGTTCACCAAGACCTCCGGCTACCGCCACGACTCGATCCCCGCCGGCGTGGCCATGTTCTCCGAGCAGGCCGCCGCCAACAACTTCGAAGTGGTCCACTCCGAGGACGCGAACGTCTTCACCCCGGCGAACCTGGCCACCTTCGACGTGCTCGTCATGTTCCAGACCTCGGGCATGGTGTGGACCACCGCGGCCCAGCGCCAGGCGGTAGAGGGATTCCTGGCCGGCGGAAAGGGCATCGTCGCCATCCACAACGCGACCGACATGGGTATCGAGGCCGAATACCCGTGGTGGGACCAGACCGTCAACGCCGGCGCGCACATGCCCGAGCACTCGCCCGGCGTGCTGGCGGGCACCGCCATCGTCGCCGACAAGAAGCATCCGTCGACGGCCGGCCTGCCGGACCGCTGGAACCGCAGCGAGGAGTGGTACAACTTCGACCGGAACCCGCGCGGCAACGTCCACGTCCTGGTCACCGCCGACGAGCGCACCTACAACCCCGGGCCCCGCGCGATGGGAGCCGATCACCCGATCTCCTGGTGCCGCAACACCGGCGGCGGCCGGGTGTGGGCCACCGGCATGGGCCACGCGATCGCGTCCTACAGCGAGACCAACTTCCGCAACCACGTCCTGGGCGGCGTCAAGTGGGCTGCCGGCAACGAACCCGGGGACTGCGGCGGCACCGTGTGGAGCAACTTCGAGAAGCGCACGCTCGACGACAACACCGCCGACCCGATGGCCCTCGCCGTCGCTCCGGACGGGCGGGTGCTCTACGTGCAGCGAGGCGGCCAGGTGAAGATCTTCAAACCGGCCACGAACAGCACCGTCACCGCCGGCACGCTGAGCGTCTACACCGGCGGCGAGGACGGCCTCACCGGGCTGGCGCTCGACCCCGACTTCGCCAGCAACGGCTACGTGTATCTGTATCACTCGCCGGCCAGCAGCGCGACGGACATCAACCGGGTGTCCCGGTTCACGCTCACCGGTGACACGCTGACCATGTCCAGCCAGGTCACCATCATCGACATCCCAGCGTACCGGGACCGCACCTTCCCGGAGCCGGGGCACACCGGTGGATACATCGAGTTCGGACCCGACGGGAACCTCTACATCGGCACCGGCGACGACACCCCACCCAACCTCGACGCCAACTGGCAGGGCTACGCCCCGCTGGACTGGCGGTCGGGCAAGGCCAATCTCGATGCCGCCCGCACCGCCGGCAACACCAACGACCTGCGCGGCAAGCTGCTGCGGATCCGGCCCTCGGCCGGCGGCGGCTACACCGTACCGGCCGGAAACCTCTACCCGCAGGGTACGGCGCAGACCCGCCCGGAGGTCTACGCGATGGGCTTCCGCAACCCGTTCCGCTTCTCCATCGATCCGGCCAACGGCTGGGTCTACCTCGCCGACTACGGCCCCGACCGGGGCGCCCCCACGACCAACCGCGGCCCCGAAGGGCTCGTCGAGCTCAACGTCATCAAGACGCCGGGCAACTACGGCTGGCCGTTCTGCCACGGCGACAACCAGCCCTACGCCCCGTTCAATCCGGACACCGGCGTCGTCGGCGCGAAGTTCAACTGCAACGCGCCGGTCAACAACTCGCCCAACAACACCGGCCTGACCAGCCTCAAGCCGATCGTCGCCCCGAACATGTGGTACGGCTACGGCACCTCACCGACGTTCCCCGAGCTCGGCGTCAACGGCGCGGGCCCGATGGGCGGACCGGTCTACCGCTACAACGCCGCGAACCCGTCCGCGACGAAGTTCCCGCCGTACTACGACGGCGTCCACCTCTTCTACGAATGGACCCGCAACTACATCAAGGAAGTTCACTTCGACTCCGCGACCGCGGTCACCCGCACCAATCCGTTCCTGCCCGCGGGCAACTTCGTCAAGCCGATGGACATGGAGTTCGGCCCGGACGGCTCGCTGTACCTGCTCGAATGGGGCTCGAACTTCGGTGGCGGCAACAACGACTCCGGCCTCTACCGCATCGACTACATCCACGGCGGGCGGGCTCCGGTGGTCCGGGCAACCGGCACCCCCAGCACCGGGAACGCGCCGCTGACCGTGCAGTTCAGCAGCGCCGGCACGTCCGACCCCGACGCGGGTAACACCCTGAGCTACCTGTGGACCTTCGGCGACGGCGGCACGTCCACGGCGGCCAATCCGGCACACACCTACACCGCCAACGGCAGCTACACAGCACAGCTGAAGGTCACCGACAACACCGGCCGGTCCGCTTTCGCCAACGTGCAGATCACCGTCGGGAACGTCGCGCCGGTGGTCACCATCACCGCCCCGACCGACGGCGCCATGCTCAACTTCGGCGACCGCGTCCCGTACACGGTGACCGTCTCCGACCCGGGCGGCGCGCCCATCGACTGCAACAAGGTCCTGGTCAACCCCGCCCTCGGCCATGACGACCACCAGCATGAGACCACCGACTACCGGGGCTGCTCGGGCACCATCGACACGGAACTGCTCGGCGGGCACCCCGACGGCGCCAACCTGTACTACGTCCTCAACGCCCGTTACACCGACGACGGCGGTCCCGGCGGCACCGAACCGCTCACCGGGTACGACCGTGCGACCCTGCAGCCGAAGCACAAGCAGGCCGAGTACTACACCAGCCAGTCCGGGATACGGGTCGTCGACCAGGCCGCCGCGGAGAGCGGCAAGCGGATCACCGACATCTCCAACGGCGACTGGGTGGCCTTCAACCCGATGAGCCTCTCCGGCGTCTCCAACGTCAGCTACCGGGTGACGTCGACGACCAGCGGCGGATCGATCGAGCTCCGCGCCGACTCACCGACCGGCACACTGCTGGCCACCACACCGGTGCCCAACACCGGCGGCGCGGACACCTATCAGTCCACGCCGGCGGTCAACACCGCCGCCCTCTCCGGAACTCACACGCTGTACATGGTGTTCAAGGGCTCCTCGGCCAGCCTGTTCGACCTCGACTCGTTCGTCTTCGGCGGAACCGGCACGCCCGATCCGGGTGACGTGGCCGGCCGGACCTGGACCGTCACGGCCCAGCACAGCGGCAAGCTCATGGACGTCAGCGGCGTGTCCACCGGCGACGGAGCCCAGGTCGTCCAGTGGGCCGCCACCGGGGGCAACAACCAGAAATGGCAGGCCGTCGACGCGGGTGGCGGCGCGGTCTACCTGAAGGCCCTGCACAGCGGCAAGTGTGCCGAGGTGATCGGCGGCTCCACCGCCCAGGGCGCGTTCCTGCAACAGTCCACGTGCAACAACGGCAACCCGCAGAAGTTCCTCGTCACCCCGACCACCACCGGCGTGTACACGGTCAAGAGCGTCCCCAGCGGGCTGTGCGTCGACGTCAACGGCGGCGCGACAACCGACGGCGCACGCCTCCTGCAGTGGGGCTGCCACAGCGGAACCAACCAGCAGTGGCGCTTCACCCTGGCCTAGCCCGCTCCCCCACGTCAACGAAAGGCCGACCATGGTCGTTTCGAAACGCCGGCGCAGCCACTTCAGGCGACTGTTCGCCGTGGGCGCCACCCTCGTCCTCGCACTCGTCGCCGGCACCGCGGTGGCGGCGACCATCCAGCCGGGGCAAAGCGCCCCGATCACGGGCAGCCAGTCCGGGCGCTGCCTGACCGTCCCCAATTCCAGCACCAGCAACGGCACGCAGACCCAGCTGTGGGACTGCACCGGAGCCGCCAACCAGACCTGGACCTACACCTCGTCGAAGCAGCTCATGGTCTATGGCAACAAGTGCCTGGACGCCTCCGGGCAGGGCACGGCCAACGGCACCGCGGTCATCATCTGGGACTGCAACGGCCAGGCCAACCAGCAGTGGAACGTCAACTCCGGCGGCACCATCAGCGGTGTGCACTCCGGTCGGTGTCTGGACGCCAACGGGCAGGGCACGGCCAACGGCACGAACGTCATCATCTGGGACTGCCACGGCCAAAGCAACCAGCAGTGGAACTCGCCGGACACCCCACCGACCACGCCACCGCCGACGCCGCCGACCGGCGCCGGGCCCTGCGACATCTACGCCTCCGGCGGCACACCCTGCGTCGCCGCCCACAGCACGGTCCGCGCGCTCTACGGTTCTTACAACGGCAACCTCTATCAGGTACGCCGCTCGTCCGACAACACGACCAGAAACGTCGGTGTCCTGACCGCGGGAGGCACCGCCAACGCCGCGACCCAGGACTCGTTCTGTGCCGGCACCACCTGCGTCATCACCGTCGTCTACGACCAGTCCACCCGCGGAAACGACCTCTGGTACCAGGGATCGACCGTCGTACCCGGCTCGACCCAGAGCCGACCGGCGACCGCAACCTCCGAATCGCTGGCGGTCGGGGGCAACAAGGCTTATTCGCTCTACATCAATCCCGGCAACAGCTACTGGCGGGACGGTCACCTGACCGGCGTACCGACCGGCAGCGCACCCGAGGGAATGTACGCGGTGCTCAGCGGCACCCACGTCAACAACGGCTGCTGCTTCGACTACGGCAACAGCGAGACGACCCGGGCCGCCGACGCCGCCGGCGCTATGGACGCCATCAACTTCAGCACCCAGTGCTGGTTCGGCGGATGCACCGGCACCGGCCCGTGGGTCCAGGCGGACCTCGAGTGGGGACTCTATCCCGGCGGCAGCCAGTCCTGGAACCCGAACCAGCGGGCCTTCACCAGCAAGTTCGTCACGGCGACGCTCAAGAACAACGGAACCTCCCGCTTCGCCATCAAGGGCAGCAACGCCCAGTCCGGCAGCCTCTTCACGCTCTGGGACGGCGCCCTGCCGCCCGGCTACAGCCCCATGAAGAAGCAGGGCGCCATCATCCTGGGCAGCGGCGGCGACTGCTGCAAGCCCGGCGGCGGCGCCAACCTCAGCGCCGGCACCTTCTACGAGGGAGCCATGGTCGCCGGCTACCCGTCCGACGCGACCGAGAACGCGGTCCAAGCCAACATCATCGCGGCCGGCTACCGATGATCCGCCGTACCACAAGGAATGGAGCACCCATGCGACAAGGCACCCATCGTCACCGGTGGCGGACGTTACTCGCGGTCACCGCGACAGTTGTTCTCACTGCCGCCGGTCTCGCCGGCATCCGGATGGCGTACGCGGCCGTCGGCGCCGTCACCCTCGCGGCGACGGCCGGATGTGGCAAGTCACCAGGGTTGAACAGTGGCACACACACGATCCAGAGCAACGGAAAGAGCCGCACCTTCATCCTGCGGGTGCCCGCCAACTACAACAACAACAACCCGTACCGGTTGATCTTCGGATTCCACTGGCGGGGTGGCACCATGAACGACGTCGCCTCCGGCGGTAGCAGTGGAAGCACCTGGGCCTACTACGGAATGCAGGAGCAGTCGAACAACAGCGCGATTCTCGTCGCGCCGCAAGGCTTCGGCAATGGCTGGGCCAACTCCGGCGGCGAGGACGTCACCTTCGTCGACGACATGATCCGGACGATCGACAACGCCCTGTGCGTCGACACGACGCAGCGCTTCGCCCTGGGCTTCAGCTACGGCGGCGGCATGAGCTACGCACTCGCCTGCGCCCGGGCCACCGTCTTCCGGGCGGTCGCGGTCTACTCCGGTGCGCAGCTGAGCGGGTGCAGCGGCGGCACCCAGCCGATCGCCTACTTCGGCATGCACGGCATCTCCGACAACGTCCTCAACATCTCCCAGGGACGGTCGCTGCGTGACACGTTCGTGCGCAACAACGGTTGCGCCGGCCAGAACCCCCGCGAACCGTCGCAAGGCAGCGGAACCCACGTCACCACCCTCTACTCCTGCCGGGCGGGCTACCCGGTGCAATGGGCCGCGTACGACAGCGGCCACGGCCCAGGCCCGGTGGACGGCTGCTCCGGCTGTGAGGACGGCGCCCGGACCTGGACCAAGGGAGAGGTCTGGCGGTTCTTCGCGCAGTTCCAAGGCCCTCCGCCGACGCCGGATCCGACCACTCCCCCGCCCGACCCGACCGGCAAGCGGCTGCGGGGTGAGGCGTCCGGCCGGTGCCTGGACGTCAGCGGGGCTTCCTCGGCCAACGGGGCACAGGCGCAGATCTGGGACTGCCACACCAACGCCAACCAGCAGTTCAGCCAGAACGGTGCGGCCCTGCAGGTGATGGGCAAGTGCCTGGACACGCCCGCCAACGCGGCCGCCGGCACCCGGGTGCAGATCTGGGACTGCCACGGCGGCGCCAACCAGCAGTGGAACCTCAACAGCAACAGCACGATCAGCAACGCCCAGAGCGGGCTGTGCCTGGACGTCAACGGCGCCGGCACCGCGAACGGCACCGCCGTGGTCGTCTGGAACTGCCACACCGGCGCGAACCAACGCTGGGCGCGCGCGTAGCCACCTTCCTGCCGGGGACGAGGCGGCCTCCACCCTTCGGCGGAGGCCGCCATCACGCGACTCCCCCGCCGCCGTTCCCCGCTACCGCCGGGCCGGCCGGCGGGGGTGTGGTGGTTGCTCCCTTCGCTCTGCTTCCCCCATGGGAAACACCGGGCGGCAGGTGGGACTCTGCCTTCAGCTGCCGCAGGGCATCGGAGGCCGCCATCACGCGATTCCGTCGCCGCCGTCCCCCGCTACCGCCGGGCCGGCCGGCGGGGGTGTGGTGGTTGCTGCCTTTGCTCTGCTTCCCCATGGGAAACACCGGGCGGCAGGTGGGACTCTGCCTTCGGCTGCCGCTGAGCATCGACCGGCGAGTGTTTCCGATAGGGAAGCAGAGCAAAGCGGCGTTGGGGGTGGTCCGTCGCTGGGCGGCGCGAGTCGGCGGCAGTGCCCGGCGATCGAGGCGAGCTTCGATCTAGCACCCGACACCCGACACCGGGCCGGGGCCGGGGCCGGGGCCGGGGCCGGGGCCGGGGCCGGGGGCTACGAGCCGCTGGAGCACTAGCTGCGTTGGAGGCCGAATCGCTGGTTGGTGCTGCCGGTGGTGGTCCACTGGGTGATCCGGGCGCCGTCCGCGGTTGATGCCTGCCACACGTCCATGGCTAGGCCGCTCTGGCGGTTGACCAGACTGATCACCCCGCCGCCGTGGTCGACCACCCGCCATTGCTGGCCGGTGGCGTTGACGTCGCGCTGCTGGGTGATGTCGGCGCCGTTGCTGTCGGCGGCGGCCTGCAGGACCAGACCGCTGTGCCTGGCCCGGATCCGGTAGTGGCCGCCGTCCGCGGGAACGAACTCGAATTGCTGGTTGGCCCCGCCGGCGGGCTGCCACTGGATCAGCTGCGCGCCGGCGACGGTGGACGCGCCGCTGATGTCGGCGGCCTTGCCGCTGTGCTGCGCCACCAGCCGGTAGGTGGCGCCGGCCTCCACCGGGCCCGACGCCACGGCGGACGCGCGGTAGGTGTGCCCGGGCTGACCCGCGAACTCGACGAGATCGGCCTCGAGCCGCGTCGGCTGGACCGGGGTGCCGCTCGTGTCGTCGCGCAGCTCGAAGTCGCCGGCGAAGACCCTGCTGCGGACCCGGATCGCGCCGGCGCGGTCGGGCGTGATGACGATTTCGGTCCGGCTGCTGCTCCACGTGGCGCCGACCGTGTATCCGCCGGCACCGCGCAGACCCGCGACGCTGCCGGCCGGCCAGGCCGACGGCAGCGCGGGCAGCAGGTGCAGCTCGCCGTTGTGGCTCTGCAGGAGCATTTCCGCGATGCCCGAGGTGGCGCCGAAGTTGCCGTCGATCTGGAAGGGCGGGTGCAGGTCGAACATGTTCGGCGCGAGCCGGTCCGTTCGGACCAGGTCGCGGAGGAGCTTGTGCGCGCGGGTGCCGTCCTCCAGCCGGGCCCAGTAGTTGATTTTCCAGGCGAGCGACCAGCCCGTCCCGTCGTCGCCGCGCAGTTCCAGTGTCCGGCGCGCCGCCTCGTGCAGCTGGGGGGTTCCGCGCTTGGTGATCTGGTTGCTCGGGTGCAGGCCGTACAGGTGGGAGACGTGCCGGTGGTTTCGCTCGGTCTCCACCCAGTCGGCGAGCCATTCCTGGACGTTGCCGCGGGAGCCGACCCGCGTCGGTGCCAGCCTGTCCCGGGCCGCCAGCACCTGGCTGCGGAAGGTCGCGTCCACGCCGAGGACTTCGCTCGCCCGCGCGCAGCCGTTGAACAGGTCACGCAGGATCTGGTTGTCCATGGTGGGGCCGGCGCACACGGAGGCGTTCGCGTGGTGGGGCAGCTCCGGCGAGTTCGACGGGTTGGTCACCAGGTAGCCGAGCGACGGGTGGACGACCAGGGTGTCGAGGAAGAACTGCGCGGCGCCCTTCATCGCCGGGAAGTTGGCGCGGAGAAACGCGAGATCGCCGGTGAACTGGTAGTGGGCCCAGATCAGGGTGGACAGCCAGGCGCCGCCGGTCTGCCACATGCCCCACACGGCACCGTCGACGACCGACGCGCCCCGCCACGCGTCGGTGTTGTGATGGGTGACCCAGCCGCCCGCGCCGTACTGCGCCTGGGCCGTCCGGGCACCGGTCACGGTCAGATCCTTGATCAGGTCGAAGACCGGCAGGAAGCACTCGGCGAGGTTCGTCGTGTCGGCCGGCCAGTAGTTCATCGGCAGGTTCGCGTTGATGGTGTACTTCGAATCCCACGACGGCGCCATCTCCTCGTTCCAGATGCCCTGCAGATTCGCCGGCTGGGTGCCCGGCCGCGAGGAGGAGATCAGCAGGTAGCGGCCGTACTGGAACAGCAGCGCGGAGAACTGTGGGTCGTTCGCGCTCGCGTGCTGCGCGATCCGCACGTCGGTGGTCTGGTCGGCCGCCGCGGTGCGGCCCAGGTCGATCGTCACCCGGTTGAAGAGCGCCTGGTGGTCGGCCACGTGCCGGGCGCGCAGCTGGTCGAAGCCGACGGTACGGGCGGCGTCGAGGTGGCGCCGCGCGATGCCCTGGTAGTCGCCGTTGACAGTGCGGAAGTTGACGTAGCTGGAGCCGATCGACACCAGCAGGGTGACGCTGGTAGCGCCGGCCACCCGGAGCGTGCCGCCGGAGCTGCTGACCGTCCCCCCGGTGACGGCGGCGTTGGCCAGGGCGAGGAACCGGACCGAGCCGGCGATGCCCTCCATGGTGCCGGAGATGCCGTCGAGAGCGATGGTCGCCGAGTCCGGGCTGGACACCGTGGTCCGCTGTGGGCTGTCGAACGTGGCGCCGAAGGTGATCGAGTTGGCCCGGTCGGCGGTCAGCCGGACGACGATGACCTGATCGGGTGCGCTCGCGAACACCTCACGCTGCTGCCGTACGCCGTTGAGCACGAACGATGTGGTGGCCGTGGCGGTGGTGAGGTCGAGCGTCCGGTTGTATTGCGAGGCCCCGCCGCCGCCGCCGAAGGCGAGCCGCAGGTTGCCGACGGGCTGGTACGCCAGCTGTCCGGCGGGGCTGCCGAGCATCGCCTGGTTGATCAGATCCTGCGCCTGGGTCCACTGGTCGGCGAACACCCGCCGCCGGATCTCCGGCAGGGCCGCCGCGCCGCGGGTGTTGGCGGAGTCGTACGGGCCGCCTGCCCACACGGTATCCTCGTTGAGCTGCAGCCGCTCGGTGTCGACGTTGCCGAACACCATGGCACCGAGGCGCCCGTTGCCGATCGGCAGCGCCCGCAACCACTCCGTGCCCGCCGGCTCGTCGTACCAGAGCGCCAGGTCGTCGGCGGCCAGCACCCGCGCCGGCACCGCCGGGGCGGCCACGGCGTTCGCGGTCCACCCCGTCGGCAGCAGCGCTGCTCCGGCCCCGGCCGCCCCGGCCGCGAGCAGCTTCCGTCGGGTCACTTCTGTCATTTTGCTCCTCCAAAGGGACATCCGGCGGGAAGGACAGCGACGTCGCTACGGAAGAGTCCAGCGTTGGTTGGTGCCACCGTGGCACGCCCAGATGATCAGCTGGGTGCCGTCGGCGGAGCTGCCGCCGTTCGCGTCCAGGCACCTGCCTGACTGCGGGTTGACCAGGGAACCGTTTGCTCCGGGCGTCCAGGTCTGCCCGCCGGCGCCGGTGCAGGTCGACAGCTGCACCAGGCTGCCGTTCGCGGTGCCACCGCCGGCGACGCCCATGCACTTGGTGAGCGCACGCAGCGTGTTGCCGCCGACCGTCCACTGCTGGTTGGTGCCGCTGTGGCAGGTCCACAGCTGGATCTTCGTACCGTCGGCGGAGCTGGCACCGCTGACCTCGGCGCACTTGCCGGCGGCCCCGGTGATCGGGCCGACCCTGGGCACCGTGCCGCCCAGCTCCTTGATCCGCACGTTGCGGAAGGACACGTCGTCGCCGGTGCCGTGGTTCTGGATGCCGATGTAGCCGGAGCTCAACGACCGTACCGGGTCGGCGTTGGTGAAATCGTTGATCTTGACGCCGTTCAGGAAGACCTGCAGCCGCTCCCCCTCCACCAGCAGTTCGTAGGTGTTCCACTCGCCGGGTGGGTTGAGCGCGGCGTCGCGGGCGGGGATGTCGGCCGACTTGAAGCCGTACACCGCTCCGGTGGTCTTGTCCGGGGTGTCGGTGGCGTCGATCTGCACCTCGTACCCGTTGTTCAGGGCGGCGTCCGGGTCGTTGCCCGCGGGGAAGCCGAGGAGCACCCCGGAGTTGTCGTCGCCCGGCATCATCCAGTCCAGCTTCAGCGAGTAGGAGCGGAACTCCTTGGTGCTGTACCACAGCATGCCCAGCCCGCCGGACGACGTCAGCGTGCCGTTGCTGTTGCTGAACCCGCCGGGCCCGGCCTGGGACCAGCCGGTGGTGGCGCCGTCGTAGAGGGTGGTGTAGCCGGTTTCCGGCCGGCAGTCAGCCTTGGTGCGGTTGGCCGCGTACCGGATGCCGCCCAGGATCAGCGACCGGAAGCCCGGCTCGGTGTAGCTGGCCTGGGTATGGCCGGCCCCGGTGTAGAACGAGCGCCCGCCCTGGAGGGTCTTGCACCAGGTGTGCGGGTGGTCGGCGCCCATCGAGCCACCGGAATAGCTCGACTCGTCCAGGACGGACAGGACCCGCGCCGACGAGCGGGGGTTGGTGCGGAAGTTGTACCACTCGTCGGTGCGTACCAGGGCCGGATTCAGCCCGGCCGTCGCCGCGTGCGCCCGGTTCTCCACCCGGGTGGTCGCCTGCTGGATCGCCGGGTGGGAGGCGAAGTACGCGCCGGCCAGCTCGCCGTAGAACGGCCAGTCGTACTCGGTGTCGGCCGCCGCGTGCACGCCCACGTAGCCGCCGCCGGCCCGGATGTAACTCTCGAAGGCGGTCTGCTGGCCGGCGTTCAGGACGTCGCCGGTGGTGTTGAGGAAGACGACCGCCTCGAACCGGGCCAGGCCGGTGGCGTTGAACTGGGTCGAGTCCTCCGTCGCGGTCACCGTGAAACTGTTGGCCGCGCCCAGATCACGGATCAGCTGGATGCCGGCCGGGATCGCGTCGTGCCGGAAGCCGGCGGTTTTGGAGAACACCAGCACGTCGTATGGCTGGTCCGCGGCGCTCGCCGGCGTGCCGCCGATGCCCGCGAGGATCACCAGCGCCGTCGCCGCGACGCTGAGCAGGTTGCGTAGTGGTCGGCGCATGGCCGGGTCCTCTCCGGGCAGGGTTCGGGCCCCGCCATGGAAGGTCAGAGTTTCATGGTGCTCGCAGCATCATCAGACGTCATACGTTATAGAAACCATAGGTGACGGTCAATACGTTCGGCGCTCAGCGGGCCAGGCGGGTGGTGGTGTCACCCAGTTGCCCGTTGGCGTTGTTGCCCCAGCACCGGAGGCTGCCGTCGGCCCGGTAGGCGCAGATGTGATAGCCGGCCGCGAAGTCGTTCGTCCAGGTAGCCGCGGTGCCGATCCGGGTCGGGGCGTACCGGTGGGTCGTGGTGCCGTCGTCGAGCTGTCCCGCCGAGTTGTTGCCCCAGCACCACAGGGTGCCGTCGGTGCGGAGCGCGCACGCCGTGTCGAAGCCCGCCCCGACCCCGCTCCAGGTGGTGGCGGCGCCGACCCGGATCGGTGCGGTCTGGTGGGTGCCGCTGACCCCCAGTTGCCCGTACCCGTTCTCGCCCCAGCACCACAGGGTCCCCTCGGCGCGGACCGCGCAGGCGAAGGCATAGCCGGCCGCCACGCCGGTCCAGGTGGTCGCGGTGCCGACCTGCGCCGGAGTCGCCCGGTAGCTCAGATCGCCGACACCGAGCTGCCCATCCGTGTTGTTGCCCCAGCACCACAGCGTGCCGTCGGTGCGGACGGCGCACGTGTGCGCGAAGCCCGTCGTGACACTCGCCCAGGTGGTCGCCGTGCCCACCTGCACCGGGGCGGTCGCGTAGTAGGGGTCGGTGCCGATGCCCAGCTGCGCGAAACGGTTGAAGCCCCAGCACCAGAGGGTGCCGTCGGTCCGGGTGGCACAGGTGTGACTGTCGCCGGCGCTGACGCCGGCCCAGGTGGTGGCGCTGCCGACGCGTACGGGGGCGGTCCGCTTCGTGGTGGTGCCGTCGCCGAGCTGGCCCCGGAAGTTGCTGCCCCAGCACCACAGCGTCCCGTCGGTCCGGATCGCACAGGTGTAGCTGGTGCCGGCGTCGATGCTGGCCCAGGTGGCGGCGTCGCCGACCCGTACCGGGCTGGTCCGGTTCGTGGTGGTGCCGTCGCCGAGCTCGCCGCTGTAGTTGCTGCCCCAGCACCACAACGTGTCGTCGGCGCGGATCGCACAGGTGTGTCCGTAGCCCGCGGCGACGCTGGAGACCGCCGGGGCACTCAGCGCGGCAGGGCCGGCGCTTGCGTCCGCCGCGCCGGGCAGGGCACCGACGGTCAGCGCGGCGAAGCCGATGACCGTCGCGGCCACGGTGACGACGCGTCTCACAGAGCTGCGCCAGCGAGCACCGCGCCCGACTTTCGAACCACCGGACGCTTGCTGAGATGCGGCCCTTGAGACGCGTTCCATTTGTCCTCCTTGCTGTGCTTGCCAGGCTGGGCGGTGCGCCGTCAACGGCCGCACGCACGTTGTTGGTCACCGCCGAGACGGAAACTCGGCGTCGGTGCGCGCGATAGCGCGGTCACGGGGATGCAGCGAAGGCTTCGGCGCCTCAATTCCGCAGGTTGCCAGAATGTTTCCGGACATTCAAGGGGGAGCCGCTCGTGCGAAATTCCGACCTGGATGCCCGGCGCGCCATAACACTTTTACGGTGGCGGGACACTTCAAATAGATTCTCGCCACATTGCCGGCAGTCGATGGGAAACGGATGATTCCGGCTCCCTGCGCGAAACGGCGGGCCCGGCCCGAAGGCCGAGCCCGCCGGGTCAGCGGAGCTGTGTCATGCCACTCAACGCTGCCGGGTCAGCAGACCCGGCCGGTACGGCAGGCGGCCGTAGTCGCCACCGGAGTTGGGGGCCCGGCCCTGGTAGAGCAGCTGCAGGTTGCAGGGGTCGACGGTCATGGTCTGGTCGGCGGTGGTGCGGATGAGCTCGCCGTGGCTGATGTCGTTGGTCCAGGTGGCGCCGCTGTTGGCTTTGCCGGCGAAGGGGCTGCCTTCGGTGGCGGCCTGCGGTGTCCACGAACCGCCGAGGCTGGTGGCGGTGAAGGAGCGGAAGTAGCGGCCGTTGGCGCCGATGGCCTCAACGATCATGAGGTATTGGTTCTGGCCCTGGACCTTGTAGACCTGGGGCGCCTCGAAGAGGTTGTTCTTCGTGTCGCTCATGACGGTCGTCGAGGTCGAGCCGAAGGTGCCCGGGAAGTTTCCGATGGGCATGCTGGCCCGGTAGATCTTGCCGTTGTCGCCGGCGAAGAACAGGTACATGTTCGTGCCGTCACCGATGATCGCCTGGTCGATCGGGCCGGTGTCGGAGCCGGTGATGCTGCCCGAGAACAAGGGCTTCGCGGCCGACCAGCCGTTGGGGTTGGTGGGGTCGCTGGAGGTGCGGGGCGCGGCTGGTCACCGGGGGCGGCTGCCCCGAGCGCCGCGGCTACTTCGTGGAGCCGACCCTGTTCGCCGGCGCGTCGAACACGATGACCATCGCCCGCGACGAGATCTTCGGCCCGGTCGGCACCATCATCGCGTTCGGCGACGACGACGAGGCCGTCGCCATCGCCAACGACAGCGACTACGCCCTCGCCGCGACCCTGTGGACGACCGACCTGAGCCGTGCGCACAGCATCGCCCGGCGCGTCGAGGCCGGCGCGGTCGCGGTCAACGGCTGGTCTCCGCTCGACCCGCGGCTGCCCTGGGGCGGCTCGAAGCTCAGCGGGCAGGGCCGCGAACTGGGCCGGGCGGGCATCGAGGCCAACACCTCGGAAAAAAACGATCACCATCATCCTCTGACCCCGTCGCCCCACCGGAAGGCACTCATATGTCCGCACGCGTCCTCGTCGCCTACTACAGCGCCACCGGCTCGGTCCACCGTCTCGCCGAGGCAGTTCAAGCCGGCGCCGAGGCGGCCGGGGCCACCGTCCGATTGCGGCGCGTCGCCGAACTGGCCCCGCAGGAGGCGATCGCCTCGAACGCGGCCTGGGAACAGCACCTGAAGGACACCGAGGACGTAGCCGTGGCGACCCTCGACGACCTGGAGTGGGCCAACGGCTACGCCTTCGGCACGCCCACCCGGTACGGCGCTCCGGCCGCCCAGCTCAAGCAGTTCCTCGACGCCGCCGGGCCGCTCTGGCACGAGGGCAAGCTCGCCGACAAGCCGGTCACCACCTTCGTCTCATCGGCCGAGCAGCACGGTGGCCAGGAGTCGACAATCCTGTCCCTCGCCAACGTGTACTACCACTGGGGCTGCGTGATCGTGCCGCTCGGCTACACCGACGATGTCGTCTACGCCGCCGGTGGCAACCCCTACGGCACCTCCTGGCCGGCGGGCTTCCCTTCCACGATGCCGGACGCACCGGTCCTGGAGTGCGCCCGCTACCAGGGCCGTCGCCTCGCGCACTTCGCCAAGGCCCTCGCACCGGTCCCCGCCGAGCCCTGACCGGAGCTCAACCGCGCAGGCTCCATAGCTGATTGGCTTGGCCGCCGCAGGACCACAGGACGATCTTCGTGCCGTTGGCGGTGCCGGCGCCGGTGGCGTCCAGGCACCGCCCGGACTGCTGACCGGTGATGGTGCCGTTGGCGTTGACGTTCCACTGCTGGTTGGGCTGGCCGTTGCAGTCCCAGATGATGATCTGGGTGCCGTCGCCGGTGCCGGCACCGCTGGCGTCCAGGCACTTGGCGCCGCCGTGCACTGTCAGCTGCCGGCCCGCGGTGTAGGTCCACCGCTGCCCGGTGGCGGAGCCGCAATCCCACAGCTGCACCTGCGTGCCGTTGGTGGTCGTCGAGTTCGGCACCTCCAGGCATCGTCCGGACTGACCACCCACGATCTGCTGGCCGACCGGCGGCGGCGTCTCCGACGGCGGCAGCACGGTGACGGTGAACGTATCGTCGACGGCGGTGTGCGGCAGATTCACGGTGGCGGCGTTGTTCGCGAGCGTCACCACGGAGTCCTGCACGGTGACCGGGCCGGTCACCGCCCCGCCGCCGTTGTACGGAACGCGCTGAACCTGAATCCGCACCTGATTGTTGCGGACGACATCGGTGACGGCGTCGATGCGCTGCAGGGTGACCGCGATGTTGCCGGTCGTCCGGCCGCCGCCGACGAGCACCTTGGCCAGCCCGGTGTCCCTGGTGGCGAAGGCGTCGTAGTTGGCGCTGGGTGTCACCGACGCGGTCTGACCGGTCTGCGAGGCGTAGTAGTTGTAGACCCACCACTCGCCCTTCGGCTGGTACCGCCCCGCCGCGTCGCGGACCAGCAGGTTGCCCAGGTCGTTGTGCAGGTTGGTGCCGCCGGCCCAGTTGGCCCGCAGGCCGTCGGCGCCGGCCCGCTCCAGGCGCGCGATGTACCAGGCACCGTCGGCGGGGTTCTGCTCGTTCGAGGCGCCGTACTCGTTGATCTGGTAGGGCCGGGGATGTGGGATCCCCCGGGAGTCCAGGGTGGTGTTCGCGGTCGCCACGTTCGCCACCGGGTCGCCGGGCAGGGAGTGCCAGCTGATGATGTCGGGAACGACGTTGTTGGCCTTGACGTAGTCGAGGTACTGGGTCCACCACCCCCCGGTCGACGGGACGCAGGCGCAGCTGGGGCCGACTACCAGGTGGGTGGGGAACGCCGCCCGGATCCGCTGGTACGCGCGCCGCCACATCTCGAAGTACTGCGACTGAGTGCGGTTCCAGAACAAGGTGATGTTCGGTTCGTTCCAGATGTCCCACTGCACTGGGACTCCCGTGGCCGCCACGTCGTTGATGAGCCGGGTGAGGAAGTTGTCGTAGTCGGTCCAGTTTCCGTTGTCGCCGGGAAACCGCGAGATCGCGGCGCCGTCGGCGCCCCACAGGTCGTGCGGCAGCAGGATGAACTCCCCGCCCAGCGACCGGGTGCGCAACAACTGGGCTCGGGTCGAGTTCCAGCGGCGGTCGTAGCGGCCGGCCACCCAACCGCCGGGGCTGTCCAGCTGTGCCCCGCCGGCCCGCATGTACCGGAACTTCACATCGGTGAAGAACTGGTCAGGCGGGTTCGTGCCGTTCTCGGTCATCCCGTAGATCCACCCGGAGGCCCGGTAGGTGGGAGCACCGGCGGCCGTCGAGAAGTTCACGCTGATGGACTCATCGGCGGCATACGCCGGCTGGACCCCGGTGAGCAGGGCCGAACCGGTCACCATGGCGGCCGCGAGGATGGCGGCCAGGAGGCGGCGCACCGGGTGGCCACGTCGTGCGATGTCCATCATTGACACTCCTCTGCTAGCGAGCCGGGTCGGTCGGCAGCGGGGACGGTCCGCCCGCCCGTGCACCCGGTGATCCGCAGCGATTCCCGCGACTCAGAGAATCGGTTCGACGCACGTTACCACCGCCTGAGGCATCTGAATAGTTCGATGTCTCGGTCCAGGTTCCCGCAGCGTGGCATGGTTCACCCGGCACAAGCGAGCACCGCCTGGGTGCGCAAAAAGTGCAGCCCTCGCGAGAAGTCTCGAATCGATTCGCCATCGCTTGATTCTCCCCGGACCGATCTGGCAGGGTCAGGCATATCGACCATCGCCAATGGCGACGCCCCCCGATACGGCTCCCGTGGTCCCGGTGCGCACCGTCCTGCGCGGGGCCGGTCTGGGCAGTGGCTCCCGCCGCGGCGTCAACGCCCGAAGGCCGACGGCCCGGCGACGGGAGAACCCGGTGCGACGGACGAGGGCGGCGCGGCGAATTCGGCGACCAGCCCTGTTCGGCAGCAAGCGAAAGGAACAGCCCGTGAAGGCAGCCGTTTCCACCACCGGAAAATCGCTGCTGGCAGTCGCGGTGCTCGCCTGCACCGCGATGACGGCCGCAGTCATCAAGGAGGCGCCGGCCCTGGGCGCTGCCCAGCAGACCTACTATGTCGCTCCCGACGGCGACGACTCCAGCCCGGGAACGATCACGTCACCCTTCAGAACCCTGCAACGCGCGCGGGACGTCGTCCGCACCCGGAACACGAACATGACCGGCGACATCCAGGTATTCCTCCGGGGCGGGAACTATCCGGTAGCCGGCACGATCGAGTTCGGGCCGGGAGACTCCGGAACCAACGGCTACCGGGTCGTCTACGCCGCTTACCCGAACGAGACACCGGTCCTCGAAGCCGGCGTTCAGGTGACCGGATGGACCCAGCACAACGGCAACATCTGGAGGGCCCCGCTCGACCGCGGCAACAAGCTGCGTGCACTCTATGTCAACGACAAGCGGGCCTATATGGCGTCGAAGACGATCAACTCGGCGGGATGCCACGGAACGTACAACATCACAGCAGGGCAAGCCGCGTGGGCGTGGGAGTCCGGGTCACAGTGCGACGGCGCCAAATACAGCTTGGCCGACTTCCCGGCGGTTGCCCGCAACCAGGACGACATCGAGATCGAAACTGCGACGACCTGGACCACGGCCATTGTGGGAGTGCGCCAGGTGACGACGAGCTCCGACGGGGCCAATCGAGTGGCGTTGTTCCAGCAACCCGGCGCGGCTATCTCCCAGGGCGCGTACAACGGCAACGCGCAGGTCGGCGGCTCCCACAAGGTGATGAACGCCTACGAGTTCCTGGACACGCCGGGCGAGTTCCACTTCGACAAGAGCAGCCGGACGCTGTACTACTACAAGGCCGGCTCCGAGAACATGTCAACCGCGTCGGTCTTCGCGCCGAACAACGTGTCCACGGTGCTTTGGGTCGCCGGCACCTCGACGAGCAGCCACGCACGCAACATCACCTTCACCGGTCTCGCGGTGCAGCACTCCGACTGGAATCTGGTCAACGTGGCCGGCTCGGCATTCAAGCAGGCGCAACAGGGCAATCTGGGCGCGTCCGCTTACGCCAAGGGGAACTTCCACGTCTACCACTACCGCAACGTCGATGTCACTCCCGGCATCATCAACATCGAGAACGCCGATCGGATCCTCCTCCAGCGCAACCGGATCCAGCACACCGGTGCCGACGGGATCAACATGGTCAACGATGTCCAGGACACGCAGTTGATCGGAAACCACACCAACGACGTCGCCGGGTCCGCCGTCACCGTGGGCCATCCCCAGCATGTCTACATCGGAGACCACACGTCGGCCAATCGCGAGAAGTATTCACCTCAAGTCGAGGGACTGCCCCGGAACATCGAGATCAAGAACAACTACCTCTACGACAGCGCGGTCCTGTTCAACGGGCACAGTGCCATCTCGGCATACTTCGCCGACACGCTCACGGTGCAGCACAACCGGATCGAGAAGACCCCGTGGTCGGGCATAACGCTCGGCTGGGGATGGTGGAACTTCGACGGGTCCGCGGGCTCGATCGTGCCCAACCGGCCGACGACGACCGCACGAAACAACACCATCAGCCACAACCACATCATCGACACGGTGCAACGCCTCAGCGATACGGCCCCCATCTACACGCTTGGCAGTCAGCCCGGGACGACCATTACCAACAACTATCTTCAAGGCGTTCCGGCCGGCCACAAGTACGGACTTCACCCGGACGAAGGCTCGGCGTACATCACCTTCCGCGACAACATCCTGAGCGTGGACAAGAACGTCACCTGGCTCATCAACTCCGACGACTTCGGGCGCAAGCACGATCTGAGCATCACGCAGGAATACGGTCCGATCAACAAGGTCTCCAACAAGAACCTGCCGAACAGCACGATCCACGACATTCTCGTCTATTCCGATTATGTCTGGCCGGCGCCGGCGCACAACATCGCCGTGGACTCCGGACTCGAAGATCCGTTCCGAGACCTCATCCCGTCAGGAAATCTCGCCCTGCCGGATTATGTCCTCCCGGCCAGCACGTTCGTCAGCAGCGGGACCTCATCGATTCGGATCCGCAGCACCGGCGACGCGACCAAGACGGTCTGGTTGGCACCCGCCGGCACGACGACCTTCGCCGTCGGCCCGACCATGACCAGGGCAGACGGCACCGCCACAGCCATATCCGTGCCCACGTCGCAGGCCGAGTACCGGCTCTACGTCCTTGACGCCAACGGCAATCGATCAGCGGAGTCCCGATCGATCGTCAGGCGGCAAGGCACCGGCGGCGGTCAGCAGAACGCGACGATCGTGGGCGGCCAGTCGGGTCGCTGTGTCGACGTGCCCGACGGCACGACCACCAACGGCACCCAGGTCCAGCTGCGGGACTGCACCGGCGGCACGAACCAGCGGTGGACCCAGACCCCCGGCAAGCAGCTGACCGTCTACGGCAACAAGTGCTTGGACGCCTCGGGGGCGGGCACGGCCAACGGCACCATGGTCATCATCTGGGACTGCCACGGCGGGCTCAACCAGCAGTGGAACATCAACGCCAACGGCACCATCACCAACGCCCAATCCGGGCTGTGCGTCGATGCCAACGGTGCCGCCACCACGAACGGCACGAAGATCATCATTTGGTCGTGCAACGGCGCCGCGAACCAGCAATGGAGTTTGCGCGACTGACCGGCGGTGCGGAAGGCGACTCGGGTCAGCCGGCACCGTTGGCCGGCAACCGCAGGGAGAGCCGGAAGCCGTGGTCCTCGGTCGGTTCCGCCCGCAAGGTGCCGCCCAGCAGTTCCGCGCGCTGTCGCAGGCCGGCCAGGCCGTGCTCGCCGCTGGGCAGCCGCAGGACCGGCCGGGTGGCTGCCGTGTTGGTCACCGTGGTGTGGATGGCGCCGTCGTCCCAGCGGATCTCGACCAGCACCGTGGATCCCGGGGCATGCTTGCGGACGTTGGTGAGTCCTTCCTGGACGGTGCGGTAGACGGCCCGCTGGACCGGCGGCGGCAGTTCGGCCTCGGCGGGCAGGACGACGTCGAGCCGGGCGTCGACGGCGCTGCCCGCGACGAGGTCGGCCAGCTGGGCGAGGGTCGGCTGCGGGGTCAGCTCGGTCGGCCGACTGCCGGAGGCGCGCAGGACGTCGACCATGGAGCGCAGTTCCTCCAGGGTGCGCACACTGAGCTGCCGGATGGTGGTAGCGGCCTGTCTGGTCGCCGGATCGCTCGAGCTGACCTGCAGGGCACCGGCCCGTACCGCGATCAGGCTGACCTGATGCGAGACCACGTCGTGCATCTCCCGGGCCAGCTGGGCCCGTTCCTTGGCCAGCACACCCTGCATGGTGAGCAGTTCCTCGTGCGCGCGCGCCTCGGTGATCTCGGTGAGCCGAGCGGCCAGGTCGCGCCGCGCCAGGATCAGCTGGCCGAGGAAGACCGGTGCCGCGGCGGTGGCCAGGCCGTACAGGAGCACCAAGAGATTGGTGCCGTCGTACAGGTCGACGAGCAGGCCGTCCAGTTTCGACACCGGCCACGGAATCACGCTGCAGACGGCGCTCGCGAGCACGCAGCCGGCCAGCAGCTTCCGGTTGCGACTGCGGGTGGCTAGGGAGTACAGGGCGATCAGGTTCGCGTACACGGCCCAGGTGAAGAGCACCGCGGGCAGGGTCGCGGCGAAGACCAGCAACGGCAGCCGGCGCCGGAACATCAGCACGGCGGAGGCGGAGAGAGCCCAGACCGGGCCGAGCCGGTCCACGAATCCGGGCTGGATCCAGACGTCCAGCAGAGCGACCCCCACCAACCCGAGGTCGATCAGCGGCGCCGGAACCGCGCGTCTCCTCACCGGGCGCCGGGTCGGTGGTGGTTCAGGAGGGTGGCGCAGCCCATCCCGATCAGGGTCTCGTCGTCGACCATCAGCACTCGGATCACCCACGATTCGTACCAGATCATCCGGCGGCCGAGCGGGGAATCCTTCCCCCGGAACGGCGGGGCCGGGACCCGCCGACCGGCGGGGGTCCGGCCTCTTGAAGCACTGTTGTCAACGTTGGTGACAGCGGCGTAGCGTGAACCCGCCCCCGCACCCGGCCCGACGGAGGACTCATGCCCGCGCGACTCGACGTCCTGACCGTCGGCTACGCCGACGACCGTGTCGCCGGCACCGTGGTGGCCATCCGCGACGGCGATCTGGTCGCCGTCGTCGACCCCGGCATGGTCGCCGACCGGCGCCGCATCCTCGATCCGCTGTCCGCGCTCGGCGTCCCCGCCGAAGCCGTGACCGACGTGGTGTTCAGCCACCACCATCCGGACCACACCCTCAATGCCGCCCTGTTCACCAGCGCCCGGTTCCACGACTTCCAGGCGATCTACCACGACGACGTCTGGCAGGACCGGCAGTGGACCGGCGACACCAGCCACCTGTCCCCTTCGGTGCGGCTGCTGCGCACCCCCGGCCACACCGCCGAGGACGTGTCCACAGTCGTGGACACCGCGGACGGCCTGGTCGTCTGCACCCACCTGTGGTGGACCGCGGACGGTCCCGCCGACGATCCGTTCGCTCCCGACCGCGAGCTGCTGCGCGCCTCGCGGGCGAAGGTCCTCGCCCTGCGGCCCGCGCTCGTCGTCCCCGGCCACGGTGCGCCGTTCACGCCGTCGGCCGGCACGCCGACCTGAGCCTCGCGGTGGCCGTCAGTCGCGCAGCGCCTCCTCGATCAGCGCGATCACCGAGTCGGTGACGGCCGCGAAGATGGCCCGCTCGGTCACCTCGGCGAGGTGGGTGGCGTGCGCGCGGGCCGCCGGATACTGCTGCTGCGGGAGGATCGCGTAGATCCTCGTCCAGGCGCTGGTGTCCTTCTCCCGCAGCTGCGGATCCAGGCTCTGCGAAGCCGCCTTCATCCCACACATCGCGAGCATGGAGTCGACGTACGCCCGGTAGTGCAGGACGGCCTGCTCCGGGGAGAGCCCGGCCGCCGCGAGCGTGGACAGCAGCAGCTCGACCATCTTCCGTTCGCCCGGCCCGCCTGTGGTCCGGAAGAACGCCAGCGAATAGATGGCCGGGTGCGCCTCGCAGGACCGCCAGCTCTGGTCGGCGACCGCGCGCAGGACGCCGCGCCAGTCCGCTCGGTCGAGGGTGGGCTCGATGGCCGCGTAGGCGTTGTCGATGATCCGGTCCAGGCAGGCCAGGACCAGCTCGTCCTTGTCCCGGAAATACCGGTAGACGGCGGTCGGGTCGACCCCGAGCTCTTCCCCGAGCCGGCGCATGGTCAGGACCGCGGCCCCCTCGCGCTCGGTCAGCTCCAAGGCGCGATCCACGATCAGGTCCGCACTGAGCGAGACCGCGCGGTCTCGTCGGCTGCGTGATCCGTTCGCGGCGGCCGCCTTCCGCTGCGCGCGGGGCCGGCCACCGTCGGGCGTCCTTCCGGCCTCGGGCCGCTCTCCGGTCATGCCGCCTCCCCTGGTCGCCACGGGCGAAATCCTAGCAGGCAGCGTTGTCAACAGTGTTGACACAGGCGTTGTCAACGGATTAAATCGGCGGTGGGACGCAGGTCACACCACCAGTAGGAGGCCACGCGCATGACCCTCTCGCCCAGCCACCGGGACTCGCCGACCACTGTGTTCCGCAACGGCCGGGTGTTCACCGCGGCCGCCTCCCGGGCCTGGGCCAGCGCGGTCGCCGTGCAGGACGGCCGGATCGTGGCGGTCGGCGACCAGGACGCGGTGGCGCCGTACCTGTCCCGGGCGGACGAGGTGGTCGACCTGGACGGACGCGCGATGCTGCCGGGCTTCCTGGACGCACACGCCCACCCGGTCAACGGCGGCCTGGAGCGGGCCCGTTGCGACCTCACCGGCGCCCGCACCGCCGCCGCGTGCCAGGAGCTCACCGCCGCTTACGCCGCTCGCCACCCGGACCGGGAGTGGATCCTGGGCGGCGGCTGGTCGATGGAGTCCTTCCCGGGCGGCCGCCCGGACCGGCGGCAGCTCGACCAGGTGGTCCCCGGCCGGCCGGCGTTCCTGCCGAACCGCGACCACCACTCCGCCTGGGTGAACTCCGCGGCACTCGCCCGGGCGGGTATCGACGCGGGCACCCCGGATCCCGCGGACGGCCGCATCGAGCGCGACCCCGACGGCGCCCCCACCGGGCTGCTGCACGAGGGCGCGATGGACTTGATCACCCCGGTGCTGCCCCGGGACACCCAGGCGGAGTTCGACGAGGGGCTGCGCGTGGCCCAGCGGTATCTGCACTCGCTCGGCATCGTCGGCTGGCAGGACGCCCTGGTGCGGGTGGACGGCGCTGCGGGCGAGCCCTCCGTGCACGCCGCCTACCTGCGCGCGCAGCGGGAAGGCTGGTTGACGGCCCGGGTGTCCGGGGCGCTCTGGTGGGATCGGGCCTGCCCGGCGGGCGACATCGAGGCTCAGGTGGCCCGCTTGACGGAGGTACGCCGGCAGGTCACCGCCGAGGGGCCGGCGAACGGCAGCAGGTACCGCGTGCACAGCATCAAGGTGATGCAGGACGGCGTGCTCGAGACCTTCACCGCCGCCCTGCTGGAACCGTACCTGGACCACTGCGGCCATCCGACGGACAACCACGGGATCAGCTTCCTCGACCCGGACACGCTGCGCCGGGCCACGGTCGCCCTGGATGCCGCCGGGTTCGACGTCCACTTCCACTCCCTCGGTGACCGGGCGGTGCGTGACGTGCTCGACGCGATCGAGGCCGCCCGGACGGCCAACGGCGCCTCGGGCGGCCGGCACCTGCTCGCCCACCTGCAGGTGGTCGCGCCGCCGGACATCGGCCGCTTCCGGCGGCTGGGCGCGGCGGCCAACCTGCAGCCGCTGTGGGCCTGCCACGAGCCGCAGATGGACGAGCTGGCCATCCCCTTCCTCGGGCCGGCGCGGTCGGCCTGGCAATATCCGTTCTCGGACCTGCACCGCGACGGGGCCACCATCGTCATGGGCAGCGACTGGCCGGTCAGCAGCCCCGACCCGATCGCCGGCATCCACGTGGCGGTCAACCGGCTGGCCGACGGCGCACCGCCGGGAACAGAGCCGCTGGACGCCCGGCAGGCCCTGCCGCTGCCCGTCGCCGTCGCCGCCTACACCGCCGGGTCGGCCTGGGCCAACCGGGTCGAGCACTTGTCCGGCAGCCTCCGCACCGGCCTGCGCGGCGACCTCGTCGTCCTCGACCGCGACCCGTTCGACGGCCCCTCCGACCACATCGCGCGGGCGCGGGTCGCCCGCACCTACGTGGACGGTCACCTCGTCCACCGATCCGACTGAACCGACCCGCAGCGGAAAACCCATGCAAGTTCGCTATATGTCCCCTCGGGAGTTACTCATGGCCCAGCACCGCCGCACCGCGCGGCTGACAGGTTTCGGCCTGGCCGGCGCCGTCCTGCTCGCCACAACCGCCTGCAGCGGCAGCGGTTCAGGTTCCTCGACCCCGTCCGGCGACGCGATCTCGTCGATCGGCACGAACCAGGTCTCCACCGGTACGGCGACCAAGGACGTGGACGCCGTCACCTGGTCCGGGGACTACCGGCCGCTGCTCAGCCTCGACCCGGTGAAGGTGCCGGACTATCCGGAGGAGACGGCGATTCCGAACATCTGCGAGCCGCTGATCCGGGTGGCCCCCGACTACTCCCTGTCCCCCGGGCTGGCCGCGTCGTACACCTTCACGAACCCGACCACGCTGGTGCTCAAGCTGCGGCAGGCCGTGAAGTTCTCCGACGGCGCGCCGATGACCTCCGCCGACGTCGCCTTCAGCCTCAACCGCAACCGCGACCCGAACGTCGCCTCCGGGTACGGCTTCGCCTTCGCCAAGGTCAAGTCGATCGCCGCGACGGACCCCTCGACCGTGACGATCACCTTCACGCAGCCCTCCCCCACCTTCCCGAACACCCTCGCCACGCTGGCCGGCGCGGTGGTGCGGAAGAGCTTCGCCGAGGCCAAGGGGGCGGCCTTCGGCAGCCCGGACACCGGAGTGGTCTGCACCGGCCCCTTCAAGTTCACCTCGTACGACGGATCCACCAGGCTGGTGCTGACGCGCAACGACGACTACTGGGACACCGCTCGCAAGGCGCGCGCCAAGACGTTCACGTTCGTCTACGCCACGGACAACTCGGCTCTGGTCAACGGCCTGATGTCGGGACAGATCCAGGGCGCGTTCAACCTCCCGAGCAACCTGCTGGACCAGCTGGGCTCCGCCCCCAGCGGTAAGGTGTACCTGGGCGGCGAGGGCTCCACCCCGGTGAACCTGGACCTGCTGATGGCCAAGGACACCGGCCCGGGCGCCGACCCGCGCGTCCGGCAGGCGCTGTCGCTGGTGATCGATCGGCCGGCGATCGCGAAAACCATCTTCAAGGGCGCGTCCGACCCGCTGTACAAGGTCGTCGGCCCCGGGCTGTGGGGGTACGAGCGGGACACCTTCCGCGCGGCGTACCAGTCGATGGTGCGGCAGCCGGATGTGCCCGCCGCGAAGGCCCTGGTGGAGCAGGCGAACGCCGGCGGGGCCACCCTGACGCTGGGTTACCCGTCGGGCAACCCGCAGCTGGTCCAGGTGGCGACGGTGCTGCAGCAGGAGGCCGCCCAGATCGGGTTCACCCTCAAGCTGGTCGGCGTGCCCAACCAGCAGTACGGTTCGCTGTTCACCGACCCGGCCGCCCGCAAGCCGTTCGACCTGTTCCTCACCCTGAACTACGTCGAGTTGCCCGAGCCGGCGCTCATGGACCAGCTCTTCGGCGGCACCGGCGGCGGAACGAACTTCTCCGGCTACACCAACCCCGCCGTCGACCAGGCGCTCGACCAGGCCAACCAGGCCTCGGACCCGGCCGCCCGGGCCAGGTTCGTCCTCGAGGCCGAGGCGCAGCTCGCCAAGGACCTCCCGTCGATCCCGATCGTCCAGCCCCGCGCCATCGTCTTCCAGAACAACCAGCTCACCGGCGCCCCACTCACCTTCGCGTACATGACCTCGCCCTGGGCCGCCGCCATCGGCGGCAAGTAGCCGAGGGGCCGGGGATGCTCAGGTTCACACTCAAGCGGCTCGCCGGGCTGCTGGTCACGCTGTTCGCCGCCAGCTTCGTCATCTACTCCAGCGTCTACGTCTCCCCCGGCAGTCCCGAGTCGATCATCTTCGGCTCCCGCGATCCGGCACCGGAGGTCCGGGCCGCGGTGCGCCATCACCTCGGCCTGGACCAGCCCTTCCTCACCCGGTACGCGCGCTGGCTCGGCGAGGTGCTGCACGGCGACCTCGGCACCTCGATGGTGTCCCAGCAGAAGGTGACCAGCGTCCTGGGACCTCCGCTCGCCGTCACGTCCGCGCTGGTCGCCTACGCGGCCCTGCTCCTCATCGTCGCCGGGGTCGGGCTGGGTCTGCTGTCGGCGCTGCGCCCCGGTCCCCTGGACGCACTGATCAACCTCACCATGTCCGTCGCGACGGCGATCCCCGCCTTCGTGGCCTGCGGCGTCACCGTCTCGGTGTTCGCGGTCTCCCTCGGCTGGTTCCCCAGCTACGGCCTGGCCGACGGCGTCGGCGGCCGGCTGCACAGCCTCACCCTGCCGGCGGTCAGCCTCGCGATCATCGCCAGCGGCCTGCTCGCCCGGATCACCCGGGCCGGCGCCCGCGAGCAACTGGCGTCCGACCACGTCCAGACGGCCGTCGCCCGGGGACTGTCCCGGCCGCGGCTCATCCGCAGCCACGTCCTGCGCAACACGGCCGGCCCGGTCATCTCGGTGGCCGGCCTGCAGATCGCCGGGTTGCTGGCCGGCGCCGTCGTCGTCGAACAAGCCTTCGGGCTCGGCGGGATCGGCCAGGTCCTGCTCAACTCGGTGCAGCAGAAGGACTTCGCGGTCGTCCAGGCGACCTGCCTGCTCCTGGTCGGCGCCTTCGTCCTGATCAATCTGGTGGCCGACCTGCTGGTCGCCGCGCTGGACCCGGGACTGCGCCGGCCGGTGGTCGCGTGACCGCCCCCGCCGCCACGCCGACCGCGGACGCCCCGCGCCGGCAGTCGTGGCGCCCGCCGCGGCTGGGCGTCACCGGCTGGGCCGCGCTCGCCGTCGTCGCGGCCGTCACGCTGATGGCCCTGTTCGCACCGCTGCTGGCCCCCGCCGACCCCAACCACGGCGACCTGCTGTCCGCCTTCGCCGCGCCCAATGGCACGCACTGGCTGGGCACCGACGCCACCGGCCGGGACATCGCCTCCCGCCTGATCTTCGGCGCCCGGACCAGCCTGCTCGGGCCGGCCGCCATCGTCTTCCTCTCCCTGCTGGTCGGCATCCCGCTGGCCCTGGCGGCCGCCTGGCACGGCGGCATCGTGTCCTGGCTGATCACCCGGGCGCTGGACATCGTGTTCTCCATCCCCGGCCTGCTGCTGGCCATCCTCACCATCGCCCTGTACGGACCCGGGCTGTGGCCCGCCGTGCTGGCCCTGGCCGTCTCCTACCTGCCCTACATCGCGAGACTGACGATGACCGCCGCGGAGCACGAACGGCGCCTGCCGTACATCGACGCGCTCAGCGTCCAGGGGCAGTCCGTGACGAAGATCGCCGGCCGGCACCTCCTGCGCAACCTCGCCCCGATCATCGCCGGACAGGCCACGATCACCTTCGCCTACGCCCTCATCGACCTCGCCGCGCTGTCCTTCCTCGGCCTGGCCGTGCAGGCGCCGACAGCGGACTGGGGCGTCATGCTCAGCGACCGCGACGCGATCCTGCAGCGGCACCCGGGGCAGGTTATCGCCGCCGGAACCCTGGTCGTGGCAACGGTGCTCAGCCTCTTCGTCCTCGGCTCACGGCTGTCCGGCGACATCCCCCGCCCACGTCGCAGGCCGCGGCCGGCCCGCACGACGAGCACACCCGGAGCGGCCCCGTGAACAGTGAACCTGCCGCGGACCCGCTGCTCCGCCTGCGGGACCTGCGCCTGGACATCCTCGGCGCGGACGGCGCCGACCTGCCGATCCTGCGCGGCATCGACCTGACCCTCCGGGCCGGCGAGGCGGTCGGGATCGTCGGGGAATCCGGCTCGGGCAAGTCGATGACGCTGCGCTGCGTCGGGCGGCTCACCCCACCCGGAGCCCGGATCACCGGCGACGTCCTGGTCGGCGGGCACGACGTCAACCGCTTGCGCGGCAAGGATCTGCGCCGATACCGCCAGACCCAGGTCGGCTACATCTTCCAGGACCCGCGGGCCGCGATCAACCCGATGCACACCGTCGGAGACTTCCTGCTGGAGCCGGCCCGCGACCGTGGCGAGGACCGCACGGCCGCCGCCACCGCCGCCGCCGCGACGCTCACCCGGATGGGCATCACCGACCCGCTGCGCCGGATGCGGCAGTACCCCTTCGAGCTGTCCGGCGGCCTCCTGCAACGAGTGATGATCGCCTCGGTCCTGCTCGCCGGCCCGGCCCTGCTGCTGGCCGACGAGCCGACCACCGCGCTGGACGTCACCACCCAGTCCGAGGTGCTGGCGCTGACCGACCGGCTGCGCCGCGACCGCGGCATCGCGATGCTGTTCGTCACCCACGATCTCGACCTGGCGATGGCCGTCTGCCACCGCATAGTCGTGCTCTACGCCGGCCGGGTGCTCGAGGTGTCCGACAGCCGAACGATCCGGCGGGCCGCGCTGCACCCGTACACCCGGGCGCTGCTGGCATCCCGCCCGCCGGTGGGGATCCGGCTGCCCCGGATCCCGGTCATCCCCGGCGCGCCGGTCTCCGCCGCGGACGCCGGGCCCGGCTGCCCGTTCGCGGCCCGGTGCCCGGTCGCGCTGCCGGTCTGCGGCAGCGAGGTCCCGGCCCCGACGGCCCACCCGGGTGGAACGGTCGCCTGCCATCGCGCCGCCGAAATCGCCGCGGGAGCCCTCGACCCCCTCCTGCCCAGCGTCGCCCAGCACCCGACCGGCCTCGACCCGGCGACACCCGGGAACCCGGTTCCCGGCGGCACCGGTGAGCGAGCATGACCGCCGAACCGGTGATCCGGGTCAACCACCTGGTCAAACGGTACGGTGTCGGCGCGGCCGCGCACACCGCCGTTGACGACGTCTCCTTCACCGTGTCGCCGGGCAGGACGCTGGCGCTCGTGGGCGAGTCCGGGGCCGGCAAATCCACGATCGGCGCCATCCTCACCGGGCTGCACGCGGCCACCTCCGGCACGATCGAGGTGTGCGGCGAGGACCGCACCCGCCCGGCCCGGTCCACCCGCGTCCGCCGCCACCGCGGCTCCCAACTCCAACTCGTCGCGCAGGATCCGTTCACCTCCCTGGACCCCCGCCAGACCATCGGCAGCGCGGTCGCCGAGGCCGTCGCCCTGCACACCCACCCGCACCGCCACGAACGCCGGCGGCGGGTGCTGGAACTGCTCGACGCCGTCGGCCTGTCCGCCCGGCACGCCACGGTCACCCCCCGAGCCCTCTCCGGCGGACAACGGCAGCGGGTCGCGATCGCCCGGGCGCTCGCCGCCCAGCCCGAGGTCCTCGTCCTGGACGAGGCGGTGTCCGCACTCGACGTGTCGGTGCAGGCCCAGGTGCTCAACCTGCTCAACGACCTGCAGGCCGGCACCGGCACCGCGTACGTCTTCATCACCCACGACCTCGCCGTCGTCCGGCAGATCGCCCACGACGTCATCGTGCTGCGCCGGGGCCGGATCACCGAGCGGGGCAGCACCGAGGACATCCTCGACCGGCCGCGGGAGGACTACACCAGGCTCCTGCTGGCCGCCACGCCCCGGCCCGGCTGGACCCCGACCGCCCAGCCGTCATGAAGGTGGTGGCGAAGGTCCGCAGCGCGATCCACGCGCCGTCGACGACCTGGGTCTGGGCGGCGCTGCTGGCACACCTGGGACGGCAGACACCGCGTACGCCGGGCCAGGGAGTTTCTGCTGGAGCAGGTGACGGCAGGGCCTCCTACCGCCGGTTGCCGCAGGACACCGGCCCGGGCCGAGCCACCACGTGCTGGAGGAGGCCGGGCCCGGGCAGCCGCTGGGGGTTGTCTGTTACGGGGTCGCGTACGGGCTCTGGGTGCGGAGGTGGGCCCTGTAGCCTTCACCGACGCCGGGTTCGGGGGTGCCGTTCCAGTCCTTGATCAGGACGGCGCCGGTGCTGCAGCCCCAGGGGTTCCAGGTCCACGCCAGGTGGGACAGGCCGTGTGCGGTGGCCCAGCGCATCAGCGTGTCCATGTAGTCGTAGCCGCAGTTGTCCTGGCCGAACTCGCCGAGCACCACGGGCACCTGCTGGGCGAGGGGGGCGATCTGGGTGTCCCAGCATGACGCGGTGGCGCAGGCGTTGAAGCTGTAGGCGTGCCAGGAGGCGGCGATGTTGTTCAGTGGGTCAACCGGCTTGTAGGCCAGCCACTCCCGCATGTCGTTGGCCCACTCCAGGCCGCCCACCATGATGAGGTTGGTCGCGCCGGTTGCCCGGACGGCGTCGACCAGGTCCTGCATGCCGGCCACCTGGTAGGGCAGGCCGGCGCAGGTGCCGCCGTCGCGCAGGCACTGCCAGCCCAGGGTCTTGTTCCAGTCGCTGCCGATCTCCGGGTACGGCTCGTTGAACAGGTCGAAGACGACCGCGTCGTTGCCCTTGAAGGCGTTCGCGACGCCGGTCCAGAACTGGGGGGCGTACGCGGCGTCCGGCATCGGCTTCTGGCAGGTCGCGGTGGCTTCCTTGCAATGCCAGTCCGGCCCGTTGCTGTAGGCGCCCGTGGTCCAGTGCAGGTCGAGGATCACGTTGATGCCGTTGGCGACCAGCAGATTGACGTAGGACTTCACACCCTGCTGGTAGGTGGCGCCGTTGGGCGAGCCGCTGAGGCCGAGCCAGCATTCCTCGTTCAGCGGCAGACGCACGGCGTGGATGTTCCAGGTCTTCATGGCGTCGACCGAGGCCTGGTCGACCGGGCCGCCGTCCCATTGGCCCTTGCCCTGCACGCAGGCGTATTCGCCGCTGGAGCGGTCCACCCCGAGCAGGCGGTACGGCTTGCCGTCCGCTGTGACGATCTTGTTGCCGGACACCCGCAGCCGCGGTGCGGGACCACCGGGGTCGGGCGGAGTGCTGGTGCTGGGGGTCGGGCTCACGGTGTTGGTGGGGGTCGGCGTGGTCACCGAGCCGGTGCAGGTCGTGCCGTTGAGGGCGAACGAGGCGGGCACCGGGTTGGCACCGGTCCACGCGCCGGCGAACCCGATGGCGGTGGACGCGCCGGTGCCCAGGGAACCGTTCCAGCTCAGGCTGGCCGCGGACACGCTCGCCCCGGACTGCGTCCAGGTGGCGCTCCAGCCCTGGCTGACCTGCTGACCGGCGTTCGGGAACGCGAAGGTCACGGTCCAGCCGCTGAGCGCGGCGCCGAGGTTGGTGATCGCGACGTTGGCGGTGAACCCGCCGGGCCACTGGCTCTGGACGGTGTAGCTGACACCGCAGCCGGTGGCGGCGGCCGACGCGGGCAGCGTGGCCGTGGCGATGCTGCCCGTGAGGACTACGGCGGCGCCGGCGGCGAGCAGTGCATGACGATGTTTCATCTGATCCCCTCTGTCCGAGTGATCGATGGGATGAGTCTTTATGGGAGCGCTTCCAGCATTCTTAGTTAGAGAACTTACGGAAGTCAATGGAAAGGCGGTATCCAGGGACAACGGCAGCCACGGGAGGCGTGGGAGCGCCCCGGACGAGCGCCTGGAGACGGAGCCGTTCGTCCGGCGGGTGGGCTAAGTGAGGTAGCTTTTGGATGGCGAGGGTGTGGGAGGTGGTGAGGTGACGAGCCCAATCTGGGCAAGTCGGACGAAGACCCGCGGCATGGTGCTCGACCTGATTCGGGCGGCACGGGTGATCAGCCGGGTGGAGCTCGTAGCGGCGACCGGTTTGACGGCACCGACGATCTCCGAGGTCGTGCGTGAGCTCATGGTCGACGGTCTGATCGTCGAGGCGGGGTGGGGTGCGTCGACGGGCGGCAAGCGGCCGATGCTCGTCCAGCTCAATCCCCCGGCCCGCTACAGCGTCGGGGTGCACCTGGAACGCAACACGTGCGTGATCGTCGTGGTCGATCTGGCCGGGCGGCAGATCGCACGGACGTCGTTCAGCGGCGTGGCGTCGATGCCGCCGGAGCGTGGACTGTCGTTGGTGGCCGCGCAGGTGAACGCGTCGCTCGACACGGCGGCGGTCGATCGGAGCAAGGTGCTGGGGGTCGGCCTGGTCAGCTATGGGCCCCAGGATCGGCGGGCCGGTGTGTTACTGACTCCGCAGCCCACCGAGGAGTGGTTCGGCTACCCGGTCGCCGACCGCCTCGCCGAGAGCCTCGGCCTGCCGGTCCTGCTGGACAACGACGCGGCGGCGGCCGCGATCGGGGAGTACTGGATGGGCGCGGTGGAGCCGCGCAGCACCTACGGCTGCATCTACATGGCCACCGGGATCGGCGGTGGCGTGGTGGTCAACGGCGAGGTCTATCGCGGCAGCTCGTCGAACAGCGTGGAGATCGGTCACATCTCCATCGACGTCAACGGGGACGAGTGTCCCTGCGGCAATCGCGGCTGTCTGGAGAACTACGCCGGACCGTCCGCGTTGGTCAGACAGGCGCTGGCGACCCGGCGGCTGGCGCTCGACCCGACCGGTGACGACTTCCTCGCCGAGTTCGCCCGGCTCGCGGCCGCGGCGAACGCCGGCGACCCGACCGCGCTCGGCCTGATCGAACAGTCGGCCCGCTATCTGGGTTGTGCCGCGGTCACCATGGCCACCCTGTTCGACCTCGACATGATCGTCCTCGCCGGGCCCAGTTTCGCGGTCGCCGGTTCGATCTACCAGTCGGTGATCCAGGAGGAGGTGGACCGCCGCACCTTCGCGCGGCAGGCCCACCGGGTGCGGGTCGTGCCCTCGGTCAGCGGGTCCGACGCCGCGGCGATCGGCGGGGCGGTCCTCGTCCTGCAGAGCGAGCTGACCCTCGGACCGGGCCGCTCGGCGGACAGCACCCGACCACCACCGTCCCCCACCGGCGAAGCGCCGGCCACGACCACGGTGTGACGCGCTATCCCGACGGCGACGGCGGAACCCGCTCGGCGCTCAGGGTGTTCGCGCAGCGCAGCACGCGTGGCGAGACCAAGTCGGCCGGTGTCGGCAGTTCCGCCGCGGTGCGTACCCGGAAGGTGGCCGACTCGCCGGCGGCGAGCGACACCAGCATGTCGTCGACCGTCGCGTCGGGCGCGACCTTGTCGGCCAGCAGGGCCACGTCGTGCGCGAACGACTCCGCGTGCACGTCGACCCGGTAGCCGCCGGGCACCCGGGTCACGGTGGCGGTGAGCGGATCCGGATCGAGGGCCGCGTCCCGGTCCTCGGCGAACAGGTGACATACCCGGGCGTCCGGGGTGGTGATCGTCAAGGCTTCGCGGGCCGGTTCGGCGGGGGTCAGCAGCATCGCGGGCAACGGGATCAGCCCGACGGAGCGGGCCGCGACCGAGAACGGCAACCGTGCGGCCGCCAGCGTCTCACCGGCGAACGTCTGCCGCGTCGCCGGCGCTTCGGCCTCCCACGGGTCGTCGCTGTCGTTGACCGCCACCAGGACCAGTTCGCCGTCCCACGGTCGCAGGGTGAGCAGCCGCGGCGCGAAGGCGTGCCGCAGCGCGTAGTAGAGCGGCTTCGGCCGTTCGTCGCTGTCGATCGCCGCCCATGACGTGGCCGGCCAGCAGTCGTTGAGCTGCCAGACCAGGGCCCCGGCCGTCCGCGGCCACCAGGAGCGGAAGTGCTCCACCCCGAGGGCGACCGCGCGAGCCTGGTTGAGCTGGGTCGCCCAGTGCCAGTCCTCGAAGTCGTCCGGGACGGCGAGGTGCGGCGCCGTGCCGCGGCTGAGGTTCTCGTTGCCGTTGTACGCCTTCTGATGGGCGAGGAAACCCGGCGAACGGGGTGTCCTCGGCTCGTCGTGGATCCACCGCGTCAGGGTGGTCCACGTGGGCGGCCCCTGGAAGCCGAACTCCGCGCAGAAACGCGGGATGTGGTCGCGATAGTGGGTGTAGTCGAGCCTGTTCCACACGTCCCATTCGTGGCGGGTCCCATGGCCGGCGTCGTTGGGTGCCACCTCGCCGGGGCTGTACGGGCTGCCCGGTGCGTACGGCCGGGTCGGGTCCAGCTCGGCGAGCAGCGCCGGGAGCAGGTCCCGGTAGTACCCGAGGCCCCAGCTGCGGCCGGCCAGCCGGTCCCGCCATCCCGGCCAGTCGGTGTGCGCGACGAGGTTCTCGTTGTTGCCGTTCCACAGCACCAGCGACGGGTGCGGGGCCAGCCGGGTGATGTTCTCGCGGGCCTCGGCCTCGATCTCCCCGCGCAGCGGTTCGTCCTCGGCGTAGAAGGCGCAGGCGAACGGGAAGTCCTGCCAGACCAGCACGCCGCGTTCGTCGCAGACGTCGTAGAAGTCGTCGGTTTCGTAGATGCCGCCGCCCCAGACCCGCAGCATGTTCAGGTGGGCGCCGACGGCCTGATCCACCCGCCGCGTCAAGCGGTCCCGGTCGATGCGGGTCAGGAAGTGATCGTCGGGGATCCAGTTCGCTCCCTTGGCGAAGATCGGCGTGCCGTTGATGATGAAGGTGAACCGGCTTCCGTGCTCGTCGGCGCCGGTGTCCACGGTGACGGTGCGGAAGCCCACGCGCCGGCGATACGAGTCCACCGGCCTCCCGTCGGCCTCGAGCGTCACCTCGAGCTCATAGAGCGGCTGGTCGCCGTAGCCCACCGGCCACCACAGACGCGCCTGAGGAACGACCACGGTCAGCGTCGCCTCGTCGCCCGGGACGACCACACGCCTGTGCACCCCGTCGACGCGGACCACGATCGTGTACGCGCCGGGCCGGGCGCGGTCGATCCGCGCGCGCACCTCGACCCGTCCGGTGCGGTCCGGGCCGACGGTCACGAGCGGGCGAACCTCGGCGAGCCGCGCGGCGTCCCATCGCTCGAGCCTCACCGGCTTCCAGATGCCGGCGGTCTGCAGGTCGGGTCCCCAGTCCCAGCCGAAGGAACAGGCCATCTTGCGAATCGCGTTGTAGGGGTGCCGGTAGGCCCGCTCCCGCCAGCCGACCTCGGCCTCGATGCCCTCGGCGTAGGCCAGCGCCGACGCCACCTCCACGACCAGGTGGTTGGCGTCGCCGGGCCGCAGCGCCCGCGTCACGTCGAACCGGTAACCGCGGTGCATGTTGGCCGGGTGACCGAGCACCCGGTCGTTGAGCCGGACGGTGGCCACCGTGTCGATGCCGTCGAACACCAGCTCCACGCGCTCACCGGGCCGGACGGCCGAGGCCCGGAACACCGTCGAGTATTCCCAGTCCACCCGGTGCATCCAGGCGAGGTCGCCTTCGTGGCTGTCCAGAAACGGATCGGGGATGACACCCGCCGCGAGCAGATCGAGGTGCGCGCTGCCCGGCACCTCGGCGCCCACGGAACATCCCGGGAGGACGTCCTGCGGAACGGGGCCGCGCACCGCACGCAGGTGCCACTGGTCGGTTAGCTCTTGACGGATCACGGCGGGTCCCTTCCCCTGGCGATCTGCGGAATTCTTATTTAGGAACCGAAACTAAGTCAACATCCTCGCTGTCCGCCGCCGGCCCGCGATGACCTGAGGGCCTGCGTTGCCGCTCGAAAATATGGATGAATAGCTCATATCGCGCTACCGTTTCCGGCCCACCGCAATATATCGATGAGGGTCTTGACGTACTTACTTTAGTGACTTAAAAATGGCCGGTCAGCGCCGTGCCGACGCACGGCTCGTGATCACAGCGATGGGAGGACCAGCGATGGTCTGGAAGAAGACGATGATGCGAGCCCGTGCGACAGCGGTGTTGACCGCCGCGGTGCTGACCGCCGCGGCCTGCGGCTATTCCGGGGGCGGCAAGCAGGGCACCGATGTCACGCTCGTGGCCTACACCGGCCAGGCGAGCGACTACCAGGTCAACTTCAACCCGTACACCAGCAACATCGGCGGGATCGGAACGATCTTCGAGCCGTTGTTCTTCTTCAACGTGCTGCGGGCCGAACCACCCCAGCCGAGGTTGGGCACCGCGTACTCATGGAACGCCGACGGCACCCAGCTGAGCATCACCCTGCGCGACGGCGTGAAGTGGTCCGACGGCGAGGCGTTCACCGCCCAGGACGTGCTGTTCACGTTGGACATGCTCACCAAGCACAAGGAGGCGAACGGCGTCGGATACAGCGGCACGGCCACCGCATCCGACGACACGCACATAGTGATCAAGTTCGGCGAGCCGTCGTTCGTGACCGCCCCGAACATCCTCGGCCGGATCTACATCGTGCCCGAGCACAAATGGAAGGCCATCGCCAACCCGGCGGCCGACCCGATCAGTGCCCCGGTCGGCACCGGCCCGTTCACCCTGGCCGAGTTCAAGCCTCAGGCGTTCACCTACGCCGCCAACCCGAACTACTGGGACGGCGCACCCGCCGTCAAGAAGGTTCGCTTCCTCGCGCTGTCCGGCAACCAGTCCGGACAACAGGCCCTGCAGGCCGGGCAGCTCGACTGGCAGACGGGCCCGGTGCCGGACATCAAGAACATCGAGAAGAACTACCCCGGATACCGGGCTTCCACGGTCCCGTTGAACCAGATCGTGCTCGACACCTGCAGCAACACGGCGCTGGGGTGCACCGGACCGCAGACCGATCCGGCCGTTCGCAAGGCGATCTACCACGCTCTCAACCGCACCCAGATCAACACGCTGGCCTTCGAGAACACCTCCAGCGAGATCTCGCCCGGCTTCGCGCTCCTCAACCGCGACGACGCCGTGCTCTCCCCTCAGCTGCAGGCACGGACCGCCCCGATGCAGCCCGACGTGGCCAAGGCCCAACAGCAACTGGAGACCGCCGGCTACGTCAAGGGCGCCGACGGCATCTACGCGAAGAACGGCAAGCCACTGAGCCTCACGGCCCTGGTCGTCACCGGTTGGTCCGACTACATCACCACCCTCAGCACCGTGACCCAGCAGCTCAAGCAGGCCGGCATCAAGCTCACCGTGCAGCAGCTGTCCTGGAACGAGTGGACCCAGCAGCGGCAGAACGGCAAGTTCCAACTCATCCTGGACTCGCTCAACCAGGGGCCCGCGCCCGACCCGTACTACCTCTACAGCTACTTCTTCGCCACCAGCACGACGGCGAAGGTCGGCACGCGGGCCGCGCAGAACTGGAGCCGGTTCTCCGATCCCGAGGTCGACCGGGCCCTCGCCGGCCTCACCCGCACCGACCCCAAGGACACCGCAGCCCGGCAGCCGTATTACGACACCATCCAGACGCGCATCGAGCAGACGATGCCGTACATCCCGGTGCTCACCCAAGGCACCATCACGGAGTACCACGCGTCGAAGTTCACCGGATGGCCGACGCAGGACGACCTGTACGCCGTCCCCGCGGTCTGGCAGGCCCCCGACAACGCGGAGGTCATGAAGCGCCTCAGGCCCACGGGCAACTGAGCGACCCGGCCGATGCGGTATTACCTGCGCAAGTTCGCGTTCTATCTGGTCGCCCTCTGGGCGGCACTCACGCTGAATTTCCTCATCCCCCGGATGCTGCCGGGCAACCCCGTCGACATTCTCATGGCGAAGCTCCAGCAGCGCGGCGGCAGCCCGGACCCGGCCACCCGGCGGGCCTACGAGCTGTTGCTGGGCACCGATAGCCACGAGTCGCTCGTCCACCAGTATCTCGGTTACCTGGGCAACATGGCGACCGGCGAGTTCGGCGTTTCGGTGAGCGACTTCCCGACCCCCGTGTCGACGGTCATCGCGACCTCGCTGCCGTGGACGATGACACTGGTGGGGCTCGCCACCCTGATCTCGGTACTGGTCGGCACGGTTCTGGGCGTGGTCGCCGGATGGCGTAGCGGCAGCTGGCTGGATTCGCTGGTGCCGGCGACCACGGTGCTGTCCGCGGTGCCGTACTTCTGGTTGGCGCTGCTGCTCGTCGCGGTGTTCGGATCGTCCCTCGGCTGGTTCCCCATGCTCGGCGGGTACGACGTCACGCTGGACCAGGGATGGAACGGACCGTTTCTGGGATCCGCCCTGTACTACGGCGTGCTGCCCGCCGCGACCATCGTGATCTCCTCCGCCGGCGGGTGGCTGTTGGGCACCCGCAACATGATGGTGTCCGTCGCGGCCGAGGACTACGTGCTCGCCGCCCGGGCCAAAGGACTGCGGAACAGTCGAATCATGATCTGGTACGCGGCGCGCAACGCCGTACTGCCGACGGTGGCGGGCTTCGCCATCTCGCTCGGCTTCGTCGTCGCCGGCTCGATCGTGACGGAACAGGTGTTCGCCTATCCGGGCATCGGCGCCAAGCTGCTGCAGGCCGTGCAGAGCAACGACTATGCCCTCATGCAGGGCATCTTCCTCATCATCACCGTCACCGTGCTGGCCGCCAACCTGCTGGTAGACCTGCTGTACGGCCTGGTGGATCCCCGCATCCGGACCAGTGGCTGAGGCGGCGGCAATGACCACCATCAGCACTGAGCCGGCCGCCGCGCCAGGGCGCGCCGACTGGCGGGACATGCTGCCCCGCCGCTCCCCCAAGCTGGTCGTCGGCACCGGGATCATCGTGGCGATGGCCCTCTGGGCCGTCGCCGGGCCGGCCGTCGTCGGAGACCCGGAGGCGATCCGCGACATCGGGCTGACCGCGCCCAGCGCCGCGCACCTGCTCGGCACGACCCAGACCGGGCAGGACGTCCTGGCGCAGCTCGCCCACGCGACGCGGGGTTCGCTCTACATCGGGATCCTGGTCGGCGTCATGGCGACCCTGCTCTCGGCCCTGTTCGGCATCGTCGGCAGCTACGTCGGCGGGCTCGTCGACGAGGCGTTCTCGCTGCTCTCCAACGTGTTCCTGGTCATTCCGGGCCTGCCGCTGGTGATCGTCATCTCGGCGTTCGTCCCGGTGGACGCCCGCGGTTCCTGGACCATCGCCGCAGTGCTGGCCCTCACCGGATGGGCCGGTTCGGCGCGGGTGCTGCGCGCCCAGACCCTTTCGCTGCGCAGCCGGGACTACGTGCTGGCCTCGCGGGTCGCCGGCGAGCGGCCGTGGCGGGTCGTCGCCGTGGAGATCCTGCCGAACCTGCTACCGGTCCTCGCCACGCAGTTCGTCTTCGCGATCATCGCCGCGATCCTCAGCGAAGCCGGCCTGTCGTTCCTCGGACTCGGGGCCGCCAACTCCGCGACCTTGGGGACCATGCTCAACTACGCCCAGAACGGCTTCGCGCTGCAACGGGGCGCCTGGTGGTGGTTCGTACCACCCGGACTGATCATCGCGCTGGCCGGCTGCGGGCTCGCCCTCATCAACTTCAGCATCGACGAGATCATCAACCCTCGGTTGCGCGACCTCCACCGCCACCGGACGGCGGATCAGCCGAGGCGGGCGCGCCCTGCCACGCGTCCGGACGACGACGCCGTGCTGAGCATCCAGGGCCTCTCCGTGGCCTATCAGACCTCCCGGCCGGTCCAGGCCGTCCGCGACGTCACCCTGACCCTGCACCGGGGCGAGATTCTGGGACTGGCCGGCGAGTCCGGCTGCGGAAAGACCACCCTCGCGTACGCGATCAACCGCCTGCACCGACCGCCTGCCGAGATCACCGCGGGCACCGTCACCTTCCACGATCGCGGCGGCGAGGACATCGACGTACTCGCCCTGGAGCCGGACGATCTCCGGGTATTCCGCTGGTCACAGCTCGCGATGGTCTTCCAGGGCGCGATGAACGCCCTCAACCCGGTGCTCTCCGTCCGGGCGCAACTCGCCGACGTTCTCACCACCCACCGGCCCGGTTTGTCGCGGCAGGAGCGCCACAAGCGCTGCGCCGAGGCGCTCACTCTGGTCGGAGTCGACCCACGGCGGCTCAGCGCGTACCCCCACGAGCTGTCCGGTGGGATGCGGCAGCGGGTGATGATCGCCATGGCCCTCCTGCTCGAACCTCAGATCGTCATCCTCGACGAGCCGACGACCGCCCTCGACGTGGTGGTGCAGCGCGGGATCCTGCGCGAGTTGCTCCGACTGCGCGACCGGCTGCGGTTCGCCGTCCTGTTCATCACTCACGACCTCCCGCTGTTGCTGGAGGTCGGCGACCGCATCGCGATCATGCAGGACGGCAGGATCGTCGAGTACGCGCCGGCCGACCAGATCATCACTCAGCCGCGGCATCCCTACACCCGGAAACTGCTGGGCTCGTTCCCCAGCCTGACCGGGGAGCGCGGCGATTTCCTCCGGATCTCCGAGCCGGAGGCCGCACCGCCTGGAGGCGCCCGATGAGCACCACTCTCGAGGTTCGCGACCTGGTCAAGGACTTCCCCATCCGCGGCGGACCACTCCGGCGAGCCCGGCTCCGCGCCGTGGACCACGTCTCCTTCACGATCGCGCCCGGACGCACCGTCGCCCTGGTCGGCGAATCGGGATCCGGAAAGTCCACGATCGCCCGGATCATCACCCGCCTCGACAAACCCACCGGCGGAAAGGTCGTCCTGCGTGGCCCCGGCGGCGAGCCCGTGCCGGACCGGGCCTATCGGGATCACGTGCAGATGGTGTTCCAGGACCCGTTCGCCTCGCTCAACCCGTTTCACAGCGTCGGGCACCACATCGCCCGGCCGCTTCGACTGCACAACCGATCGCGGGGCCGGGAGCAGACCACGCGGCAGGTCATCGAGTTGCTCGATCGCGTCATGCTGCCCGGCCGGGAGATGATCCGCCGCCGGCCCCACGAGCTGTCCGGCGGCCAGCGCCAGCGCGTCGCGATCGCCCGCGCCCTGGCCCCGGGAGCCCAGGTCATCGTGGCCGACGAACCGGTGTCCATGCTGGATGTCTCGATCCGGCTGGACGTCCTCAGGCTGCTCGCCCGGCTGCAGCGGGAGGCGAACCTCGCGGTCCTCTACATCACCCACGACCTCGCCACGGCCCGGCACTTCGCCGACGACATCCTCGTGCTCCTGAACGGACGAGTGGTCGAGCGCGGCCCCGCGGACGACGTGATCCTCGACTCTCGTCATCCGTACACCAAGCTCCTCGCCGCCGCGTCGCCCGATCCCCACGTCCGCCACCGGCGCGACGACTTCGATCCCGAGGCCGTCACCGCGGCCGGAGCCACCGCGGCCTACGACCACTACACCGACAGCTGGGAGGACGACCCGGCCGCCCGTCGAGAACCTGGCTAGCCGCCACGTCGAGGACGAGTCCAGCGGAAGGAGATCGATGACGACCGGCCAGCCGGCCCGTAGGCCGAAGACCCGCGGTGTCGTGCTCGACCTGATCCGAGCGGCCCGGACCATCAGCCGGATCGAGTTGGCCACGAACTCCGGACTGACCCCGCCCACCATCACCCAGGTCGTCCGGGAACTCATCGCGCACGGGTTGGTCGTCGAGGTGGGCCGCGGCGCCTCCACCGGCGGCAAGCGCCGCACGCTGCTGCAGCTCAATCCCACCGCCCGGTACGCCGTCGGCGTGCTCTTCGAACGGAACATCTGCGTCATCGTCGTCGTCGATCTCGCCGGCCGGCTGGCCGCGAGGACCTCGTTCCTGGGTACCGCGTTGCTCCCGCCCGACCAGGCGCTACCCCTGGTGGCATCCCGGGTCGACGCCCTGCTGGAAACCGCCGGCGTGGACCGCGACCTGGTCCTCGGGGTGGGACTGGCCAGCTACGGACCACAGGACAGGCAATCCGGCGTGCTCCTGACCGCCCAGCCCACCGACGAGTGGTTCGGCTACCCGGTCGCGCCGCGACTCTCCGACATCCTCGGGCTCCCGGTGCTGCTCGACAACGACGCCGCGGCCGCCGCGATCGGCGAGTTCTGGCTGGGGACCGTCGAGCCGCACGCCGCCTACGGATGCATCTACATGGCCAGCGGGATCGGCGGGAGCGTCGTCACCGCCGGCCAGGTCTACCGCGGCAGCTCCTCGAACAGCGTAGAGATCGGCCACATCACGATCGACATCAACGGCGACGAATGCCACTGCGGCAACTTCGGTTGCCTGGAGAACTACGCCGGTCCCCCGGCGGTCATCAAACAGGCCATGCGGACCGCCGGCCTCGGCCGGCGGCTCGGGCTCGACCCGAACGACGTCGACGTCATGACGCACTTCGGCCGGATCGCGACCGCGGCCAGTGCGGGCGATCCGACCGCCACCGATCTCATCGTCCGTTCCGCTCGCCACCTCGGCACCGGAGCGGTCACCATGATGAGCCTCTTCGACCTCGACCTGATCGTCCTCGCCGGCCCCAGCTTCGCCGCGGCCGGCGCCATCTACCAGTCGGTCATCCGGGAAGAAACCCACCGGAGAGCCTTCGCGCGCCGCGCACACCCCCTGCGGGTCATCGCATCGACCAGCGGCGCGGACGCGGCCGCGATCGGCGGCGCCGTCCTGGTGCTGCGGAGCGAACTGGCGTTCTTGGAGCTGAACGGCGCTGAACCACCCCAGCCTCCGGAGGATGCGAAGGATGACCATCTCAGCCGGCGAGCGAGAGCCGCCCTGACGACGAAACGCGTTTCCCGGCCCACCGCCACCGGCGGCGGGTAGCCTCCCTCAGGGAGGTCCGAGATCGATGATTATGTCCCGGAGAAGTGTTTTGGGCCTGGGCGTGGCGGGTGCGTGCGCGGGGCTCGGCGCCGGTTGCGGCGACGGCACGGCGGCCTCGGAGGCCGGCACGACCGCGCTGTGGTCCTGGCCCGGCGGCCTGAGCGAGAAGGTGCTCGCGGACGCCGTCACCCAGTTCGCCGGCCGCACCGAGCTGAAGGTCTCGGTGCTCTCCGGCGACTACAAGCAACAACTGCTCGCCGTGCTGGACCGGGAGCAGGACGTGCCGGACATCGTCGGGATCAAGGGCGAGGACATCGCGTCGCTCCTGCCCCGGGCCGACCGGTTCGTCGATCTCAACACCCTCGGCGCCGCCGAGGTGCAGGACGACTACCTGCGGTGGAAGTGGCAGCAGGGCAGCACCTTCGACGGCCGGCTGGTCGGCTTCCCGATCGACATCGGGCCCACCGCGATGTTCTACCGGGCGGACGTGTTCCGCCGGGCCGGGCTGCCGGACTCACCGGAGCGGGTCGACACGCTGATGGCGTCCTGGCCCAAGTTCCTCGAGGTGGGTCGCCGGATCGTCAAGGCGGTGCCCGGCGTCCGGCTGTTGGCGAGCGGCACCCAGGTGTTCGCCATCCGGATGAGCCAGGGCTCGATCCGCTTCGTGGACGCGAGCAACCATTTCGTCGGGGATCAGCCGCACGTGCGCGCCGCGTGGGACTGCGCCGTCCGGCTGGGCGACTGGGGACTCAGCGCCAAGGTGCAGAGCGACGAGGAGGCCTGGCGCGAGGGCATCGCCGGGGGCACGCTGGCGGCGGAACTCGGTGCGGCCTGGCACGCGCTCGACCTCCAGCAGACCGCGCCGGACACCGCCGGGCTGTGGCGGGTCGCCGCCGGGCCGGCCGCGGGGGCCAATTCGGGCGGATCGTTCCTGGCGATACCCGCGGCGGCCCACGACCCGGCGCAGTCCTTCGCCGTCATCCGCTGGCTGCTGTCGCCGGAGAACCAGGCCCGGGCCTTCGTCGACGCCGGGTTGTTCCCGTCCACCCCGGCGGCGTACGAGCAGCCCGGGATGACCCAGCCGGAGGAGTTCTTCGGCGGGCAGCGCACGGTGGAGGTGTTCGGCGAGTCGGCCAAGAAGGCGCCGCGCGCGTACGAGGCGCCGTCCGACTCGACGCTCGCTCAGGTGTACGCGGACGAGCTCGACAAGGTGGAGACCGGCGCCAAGGCCTCGGCGCAGGGCTGGCAGGACGCGGTCGCCCAGGCGCGCTCAATGGCAACCAGCCTCGGCGTGAGCTGACGGGCACCCGGCGGCACCGAGCGGTCGCAGGTAGGCATCCGGCCTGGCCACGATGTCGTCCGCCAGGCGCTGGAACCATCGCGAGCGATTACCCAGCGCCTCCTGGCGCTCCAGGATCCGGTCGACGTTGCCCGCGGTGATCGGCAGGCCCGGCGTGACGATCCAGCCCCGCGGCAGCGGGGTGGCGTACTTGGCGTGCGCCGCCTGCAGCATGCCGGCCACCGCACCCTGCAGGAAGAGCTCGGGCGAGACCAGCACGAGGTTGCCGGACTTGACGGCGCGCAGGGCCCGCCGGTCCACGCTGAAGCCGCCGGCGACCCAGGCGCCGTTGGTCCGCAGCCGAATCGACGCCAGGTTGTACGCGTCCGCGTCGCCGGTGCCCAGAAACGCCAGCGCGGTGGGGTTCGCCTCGATCAGGATGCGCCACGCCGCCCGGTTGGCGGCCGGATCCTGCTTGGTGTCGAACGGGCCCAGCACCATCAGCCGCGGCCGCAGGCGGCGCAGCTCGTCGCGGATGCCGGCGATCCGGAGGTCCAGCGCGGGCGCGCCGGGCACCGAGGTGCCCAGCACCACGACACCCGCCGACGAGCCGGGCAGCCGGTCGGCGGCCTGCTGCGCCAGCATCGTCCCCAGCAGGTAGTTGTTGTTGCCGATGTACAGCGACACCCCCGATCCGGTGGCGGGCGGGAAGTCCACGGCCACCACCGGCGTACCGGCCGCCACCGTCTGGGCGAGCGCACCGGCCAGCAGTTCCGCGCTCTGGGTGAAGACGGACAGGCCGCCCGGATGGCTCTTCCGCAGGTCGCGCAGGGTGGTGAACTGCCGTGCGGTGTCGCCGATGCCGGTGCCGGCCTCGTCGTGCCACACGCCGGGCACCCGCTCGACGCCGAAGCCGAAGCCGATCGTCATCTCCTGGGTGTAGCCGAGGGCGGCGTCCGCGGTCAGGAACGCCACCGCGGGGCGCGGTACGGCGCGGTCGGGCGCGGGCACGATCACGTACCCGGCGGCGGCCGCGAGGAGCGGGATCAACCGGAGCCAGCGCATGTCAGGCTCATCGGCGCGGATCCGCTCAATCTTCGGGGTAAGCGGTCGATGGCGTAGGTAGCGGCAGTCGACGAGGCGGGCGGAGAGGCGGTGGCATGCGGGTTTCCCGGATCTTCCATCGCGCCGTCGCGCGAAGCGCCGTCGCCGCCCTGGCCCTCGGTCTGACGCTGCTCGCCGGCCTGGCCGTGGTGAGCACCCGGAACACCGCGCGCGCCGCGACCGAGATCGCCGCGACCGAGCGGATCAGCGAGCAGTGGAGCCAGGTCTTCCTGCGGATCAGCATCGAGTACGAGCAGCTGGTCGACTTCGTGCGGGCCGACGACGCGGTCGGCCGTGCCCCGCTGATCGCCTCGATCGGCTCGGCGGAGGAGAACCTCCGGTGGCTCAACACCCATGGTGGGCGTAAAGACGCACTCCAGGCACAAATGCTGCAGAACACCTATTTCGGGTACAGCTACACCCTGCGCGGGCTCGTCGACGCCGACGAGCGCGGCGACCGCGGGCAGGTGCTCCTGAACGCCGAGCAGGCGGCGCTGAGCGCCTCGGCCCTGCGCAAGCAGGCCGCCGCCAACGTCGCCCGGAACAGCCTGGAGATCGGCACGGCGCTGAGCGAGACCCAGGAACGGAGCCGGAACCTGCAGTTCGCGGTCCTGGCCATCTCCGGCCTGGACCTCGCACTGGTGCTGTTCTGCGCGCTCGTGCTGCTCGGCTACCAGCGCAGCACCGAACGGCAGGCCCGGGACAGCCGGCACCGGGCGACCCACGACGGGCTGACCACCGTGCCCAACCGCGACCTGCTGGCCGAGCGGACCGAGGCCGCGCTGGCGGCGGCGGACCGGGACAGCACCAGCGTCGGCCTGCTCCTGCTCGACCTCAACAAGTTCAAGGAAGTCAACGACACGCTCGGCCACCACGCCGGGGACGTGCTGCTGTGCAAGGTCGCCGACCGGTTGACCGCCGCGGCCCGGCGCGGCGACACCGTCGCCCGGCTCGGCGGGGACGAGTTCGCCGTCCTGCTGCCCGGCCTGGCCTCGGCGGACGACCTGCTCATGATCGGCCACCGGATGCTGGCCGCGGTGTGCGGCGTCGCCCACATCGAGGACGTGGCGGTCGACGTCAGCGTCAGCGTCGGCGCGGCGCTGTACCCGTCGCCGAGCGCCGACGCCGCCGAACTGCTGCGCTACGCCGACATCGCGATGTACACCGCCAAGCGCGGCCACCTCGGCGTGGCCCTCTACAACCCGGCAGCCGACGATCACACCCCCGAGCGGCTGTCCGTGCTCGGGGAGCTGCGCCACGCCATCGAGGCCGGCGAACTGGAGCTGCACTACCAGCCGAAGGTGTGCGCCACCACCCGGGAACTGAACAGCGTCGAGTCGCTCGTACGCTGGCGGCACCCGACCCGCGGCCTGATCGCGCCGGACCAGTTCATTCCGGTCGCCGAGCAGAACGGCCTGATGCTGCCCCTGACCGACGCCATCCTGGCCATGGCGCTCGCCCAGCAGCGGGCCTGGAGCGCCGAAGGGCTGTCGCTGCCGGTGGCCGTCAACGTCGGCTCGGCCTGCCTGCTGGACGAGAGCTTCCCCGGCCGCGTCGCCGAGCGCCTGCGCGCGCACTCGGTGGCCCCCGCCCAGCTCACCATCGAGATCACCGAGACCGCTATGGTGACCGACCCGGACCGCGCCACGTCGGTGCTCGCCACGTTGCGCGCCCTGGGCGTCCGCGTCTCGATCGACGACTTCGGCACCGGCTACTCGTCCATGAGCTACCTGCACACCATGCCGCTCGACGAGCTGAAGATCGACCGGCAGTTCACCGCGCGGATCTTCAGCACCGACAACGGCGCGGCCATCGTCGCGGCGATCGTCCAGCTCGCGCACGCCTCGGCGCTCCACGTGGTGGTCGAAGGTGTCGAGGACGAGCGCAGCATGGTGGCCATCGCGCGGATGGGCTGCGACCTCGCCCAGGGCTACCACATCTGCAAGCCGCTGCCCGCCGAGGAGGTGCCGGCCTGGGCACAGCGCTGGCAGGCCGGCGGCCTGCCGCAGCTCGCGGACCTCAGCACGTAGCTACGCGGGCACCGCCGCCGTCACGCCACACTGAGATGCCGCAGGCCGGTGACGCGGAGAAGCTCCAGCGCCGAGGCCTCGGGCGTGCCCGGCCCCGCCGAGTAGACCAGCAGGCTCTGGTCGGCCTCCGGCACGAGGAGCACGTCGCAGTCGAGGGTGAGCGAGCCGAGCTCCGGGTGGACGACGGTGGTGGCGGCGGATCGTCGCCGGCCGGAGCGTCCGGCCCGCCAGAGCCGATCGAACGGCTCGCTGCCGGCCCGCAGCTCGGCGACGAGGCGGGCCAGCTCGGGGTCGTCGGGATAGCGGGCCTGCGTGGTGCGCAGACTGCCGACGCAGTCCGCGGCGGCGTCGGCGTGGGGATCGGGGAGCACCGTCACGCGGCCGATGCCGGTGCCGAGAAACCGCTGGCGGATGAGGTTACGCCGGGCCGGTGGCAGGGCGGAGAAGTCTCCGAACAGCGCTGCGGCGAGCGCGTTCCAGGCCAGCACATCGGATTTGGCGGACAGCACGAGGGCGGGCAGCTCACCGATCCGGTCCAGCAACCGCCGGGTGGCCCAGTGCACCCGCATGGGAACGGTGGCCGCTTGCGGAGGCGCGGAGCCGGCCAGCCGGAAGAGCGTGCTCCGGTCGTCGTCGCTGAGCCGCAGCGCCCGCGCCAGCGCGTTGAGCACCTGGGGCGACGGCCTCGGACCGCGACCCTGCTCGAGCCGGATCACGTAGTCGATGCCGAGACCCGCGAGCTGGGCGACCTCCTCGCGCCGCAGTCCCGGCACCTGCCGGCGCGGACCGGCCGGCAATCCGACGTCGGCCGGCGTGATCCGGGACCGGGCGGCGCGCAGCACGGCCGCGAGTTGGTCTCTGTCCACGTGTTCCATTGTGCCCGGTGAACGGTGGCCCGGGGTGGTACCGCTGGTCCCAGGCGCCGGCGGTCCTGGTGATCGGCCCGGATGACCGACAGGCTGTGCACATGACGACGATCGCCCTGGTGACCGGGGCCAACAAGGGACTGGGGCGGGAGACCGTACGGCGCCTCGCCGCCCTGGGCTGGGATGTGTTCCTGACCGCGCGGGACGAGGCGCGCGGCAGGGCGGCCGCCGCCGAGCTGGCGGTGCGGTTCATCCCGCTCGACGTGACCTCCGACGAGTCCGTCACGGCCGCCGCGAAGACCGTGCACCACCAGGTGGGCCGGCTGGACGTGCTGGTGAACAACGCCGGCGTCGGCGCTCCGCACACCGCGGTCGACGAGACCCGGGCCGCGGACCTGCAGGACGTGTTCGATGTCAACGTGCTCGGGCCGGTCCGCGTGACCAACGCGTTCCTGCCGCTGCTGCGCGCCGCCGAGCATCCCCGGATCGTGATGGTATCCAGCACCCTGGGGTCCATCCCGTTCTCCGGCCAACCGCACGTCCTGGACGCGGTGCCGCCGCAGCTCGGCTATCCCGCCGCCAAGGCGGCGCTGAACATGATCACCGTCCAGTACGCCCGCGCGCTCGACGGGATCAAGGTCAACGCCGTCGAGCCCGGCTACACCGCCACCGACCTCACCGGCCACCGGGGCCACCAGACGGTGGCCGAGGGGGCCGGCCCGATCGTCCGGCTCGCCCGCATCGGCCCGGACGGCCCGACCGGCGGGTTCTTCGACCAGGAGGGGACCGCACCGTGGTGACCCTGTCGCTGGGCCTGCACCCGAGCGCGCTCGACTACAGCCGGCACCCCGGGCTGGACGAGGCGACCCTGACGGCACGGATAGCGGCTGGCGAGGCGGCTCTGCACGAGGCCGGGTTCGCCATCGTGTCGTGCCAGGTCCCCGCCGACCCGGACGAGGCGGAGGCGCGGATCCGGGAGTGCCTGGCCACCCGCCCGGTCCAGGCCGTGATGATCGGCGCGGGACTGCGCACCGCGCCCGAGCACACGCTGCTGTTCGAGCGCGCGGTGAATCTCCTCAACGCCCTTGTCCCCGGCATCGTGTTCTGCTTCAACACCTCACCGGAGACGACCGTCGACGCGTTGCGCCGGTGCGCCCGCACCTAGGCGCTGGGTGGCGAGCTCGGCGAAGGTGTCGGCGACCCAGTCGGCGATGAAGGTGCTCACGTGGGGCAGGTGGTCCAGGCCGATGTGTTCGGTCCCGCCCTCCTCCGGCGTGAAGACGCGCAGCTCACGCTTCGGGCTGTTGACCGCCTGCCGGTAGGAGCGGTGCGCGTACTCCAGGGGGATCTGCCGGTCGTTGGCTCCGTGCGCGATGAGGAACGGCACGGTGATCTTGTCGACGACGCCGTCGAGGTGGACGGCGTCGGCGAACGCGATGAACTCCGGCAGGTCGGTGTGGCCCCAGACCCAGAGGACGTGCTCCCAGTAGTGCGGCACCGGGCGCTCGCCCTCGCGTTCGAGGCGGCGGCGCTGCACCGCGCCCCAGTTGTGGTTGGCGCCCCAGGCCACGCAGAGGGCGAACCGCTTCTCGAAGGCCGCCGCGCGGGGGGCGTAGTAGCCGCCGAGTGACCAGCCGACGATGCCGATCCGGGAGGCGTCGACATCATCTCGGGTCTCCAGCCAGTCGACGGCGGCGCCGGCCCAGGCCTCGGCGTCGACCCGGGCGGTCAGGCCCCGCAGGCGAAGCGCCTCGCCGGTGCCGGGCTGGTCGAGCATCAGGCAGGAGATGCCGCGGGCGGCCAGCTCCGCCCAGTGGCCCGAGGAGTACTGATGTTCCTTGGTGGAGTCCAGGCCGTTGACCAGCACGACGACCGGGACGGCTCCGTGGTCGGCGGCGGGTGCCTCGCTGAAGTACGCGGGCAGGGTGGTCCCCTCGTACGGGATGGTCACGCGGGTCACCCGGGCGTCGAACGCCTTCTCCTGCAGGGCCAGCACGCGCCGGTAGGTGGGGATCCGGTGGGGGTCGGAGTTGGACAGCATCCGCTCGGCCAGGCACAGGTAGTTGGTGGCACGCGCGTACAGCTGGCCCGCGGTCCGGGTGTGCCCGGCCCTCTCCGCCTCCTCGGCCTGGCCGACGAGCCGGTCGGTCAGCGCGGTCCAGGCGCGCAGGAAGTCGGGGGTGCCGGCGTCCTCGCCGCCGGTGGCGGCCTCCTTGATCGGCCGGCAGGCGCGGTCGATCTCGTCGATGAGGCCGCCGGAGTTCAGGGCCGCGACGACGCCCAGGTTCCAGACGTAGTTGCCGGGGAAGTACTCGAACACGAGGGTTCCTCTCTGGTCACTCGGTCGGTCACGGGGTGCGCTTGCGCAGACGTGGCCGCGCTCGGGCCGGCCGGACGGGCGGCAGGTCGATGCCGGGCACGACCCGGTTGCGGATCGTGCCGATGCCCTCGACGGTCATCTCCACGACGTCGCCGGGCACCAGCGGCGGCGGCGCCTGGTCGCCGCGGCGCCCCCACAGCTCGGCCAGGCAGCCGCCGTTGCCGCAGGTGCCCGAGCCGAGCACGTCGCCGGCGCGCACCCAGGTGCCGCGGGAGGCGTAGGCGATGAGTTCCTCGAACGGCCAGCCCATGTTGGACAGCAGGTCCTGGCCGATCTCGGTGCCGTTGACCGACACCCGCAGGTCCAGGGCGAGGAAGCCGTCGGCGTCGCGATAGGGCTCCAGCTCGTCGGCGGTGACCAGCCACGGCCCGAGGGTGCTGGCCGAGTCCTTGCCCTTCGCCGGGCCGAGGTTGACCTTCATCTCGCGGGCCTGCAGGTCGCGCGCCGACCAGTCGTTGAGGATGGTGTAGCCGAAGATCGACTCGCGGGCCCGCTCGGGGGTGAGGGAGGCGCCGTCCCGGCCGACGACGGCCGCGACCTCGAGCTCGAAGTCGAATCGCTGCGACCCCGGCGGCACCGGGACGTCATCGTGGGCGCCGACCAGCGCGTACGGGTTGGTGAAGTAGAAGGTCGGTGCCTGGTACCACTCCGGCGGGACGCCGCCGGCGCCGTCGATGCTCCGGCGTACGCCCTCGACGTGCTCCTCGAACGCGACGAAGTCCCGTACGGTCGGGGGTGTGAGCGGGGGCAGCAGCCGGAGGCCGTCCTCCCACCGCAGTGCCGGGGCGCGCAGCGCCCGCTCCCCCGCCTCCAGCGCGGCGGGCAGGCCGGCGCGCACGAGGTCGAGCACCGTCAGCCCGTCCGGCAGGGGGTGCGCGCCGGTGCCGGAGATCACGCCCGACCGCGTCCGGCCGGCGGACTGCCAGGTGGCGAACCTCATCGCCGGCCGCCTCAGACCGGCGGGGCCTGGAACAGGCCCCGGTCCGGGTCGTTGAACGACTGCTTCGCGACGAACTCGTTCATCGCGTTCGCGGTGCCCCACTGGTCGGCGACCTCGGGCCGGCTGAAGTCGTAGAGGTGCGGGTGCCAGGCATCCTCGTCGATCTGTTCCAGCTCGGTGGTGTATTCCATCGTGTTGCCGCTGGGGTCCAGGAAGTAGCTGAAGGTGTTGTTGCCGGCCAGGTGCCGGCCGGGGCCCCAGATCTTCTCGACGCCGGCGCGCAGCACGCGGCCGGTGCCGCGCAGGTACTCGTCGAGGCCGCGCAGCTCGAAGCTGGCGTGGTGCAGCGCGGGGTGCGGGCCGCGGGCAATCGCCAGGCTGTGGTGCCAGCGGTTGACCCGCATGAACCACATCATCTCGCCCATCCGCGGGTGCAGCAGGGTGTCCGACAACGCGAACGCGAGGTGCTTCTCGTAGAAGGCACGAGTGCCCTCCGGGTCGGCGGAATTGATGACGACGTGCGACAACCGGACCGGGATGGACTCACCTTCCTCGATCGGCCGGTGCCTGCGCACCGCGACACCGGCGCTGATCTCGACGGTACGGCCCTCGTTGTCGAAGAACCGGAATCCGTAGCCGCCGCCGGGGGTCCGCAGCGTGCCGGGTTCGCTGACCAGCCGGACGCCGTCGGTGGCGAGCCGGGCCGCGAGGGTGTCGACATCGGCGGCGGTCTCGGCGCCGAACGCGATCAGGTCGATCCGCTTGTCCGGGGCGTGGCGCAGCCGCACGATGTACTGCTCGGGTGAGCCCTCGGCGGCCAGGAACGTCAGGCCGCTGTCGGTGTGCTCGGCCCTGAGGCCCCACGTGTTCGTGTAGAAGTCGAGCTGCGCGGCGTAGTCGGGCACGGCCAGGTCGACGTGCCGCAGGTGGGTGATCAGGCGCTGGGTCATGTCGTTCCTCGGGTCGGGGTCAGGCGGGCTGGCTGACGAGCTCGGCGATGCGCCGCACCAGGCTCGGGACGTCGCCGTGCTCGTGGTCGAGCTGCCACTGGGCGAGTTGGTTGGAGGCGTCGACGACGGCCTTCGTGCGGTCATAGCGGCGGGCGGCGAAGGCGTCCCACAGCCGCTGGTCGACCGCGTCGTGCTCGATCAGCAGTTCGGCCAGGACGGCGGCGTCCTCCAGGGCCATGGCGCCGCCCTGGGCCAGAGTGGGCGGGCAGGTGTGCGCGGCATCGCCGATGAGCACGACGCGGCCGCGGTTCCACGGGGCGTCGAGCAGGTGGGTCTGGAAGTGGGTGTAGTTGATCCGTGACGGGTCGGTGAGCGTCTCGCGGATCGCGTCCCACGGTCCGTGGTACGCCTCGGACAACCGCTTCATCGTGGCGAGCTGTTGCTGCGGGGACAGGCCGCTGCGGTCCTGCGCGCCCTCCACGATGTACGCGTAGAGCGAGTCCTCGCCGGTCGGGCAGTACCCGGCGATGTAGCAGGGTCCGCCGTAGTACAGGTCGGTCCGGGTGACACCGGCCGGCCGGGGACCGGACGCCCGCCAGATGCCCATGCCGACCGGCCTGGTCTCCAGGCCGATGCCCAGCACGCGCCGCGTCCAGGAGCGGATGCCGTCGGCGCCGACGACCACGTCGTAGCGCCCGGTGGAGCCGTCGGAGAAGGTGGTGTCGACCCCGGCGGCGTCCTGCGTCAGCTCGGCGACGGTCGTACCGAATCTCACCTCGGCGCCGGCCTCGGCGGCCCGGCCGGCCAGGATCCGGGCCAGGTCCGGGCGGGGCATGCCCATGACCGCGGGCAGGTCGGGGCCGCCGCTCTTGGCGTCGGGAAACTCCGCCACCACGGTGCCGGCGGGATCGGGTGCGCGCAGGCCGGTGACGTCGAAGGCGTACCCCTTCCGCCGTGCCTGTTCCCAGACGCCGAGGCCGCGCAGTTCACGCAGGGCGTTGCCGGGCAGGGTGATCCCGGAGCCGAGGGCGGGGACGTCGGGCTCGATCTCGACGAGATCGACGGCGACGCCGCGCGAGGCCAGGTGGACGGCGGTGGCCATACCGGCCAGGCCGCTTCCCACGACGAGGGCATTGTTCACGGCAGCCATGGCGGAAGGTCCTTCGTCACTTGACGGCGATGGGGTTGACCGGCGCGCCGACGGCGCCGGTGACGGGCAGCGGGGCGGCGGTGAGGAAGAAGTCCCAGACACCGTCGGCGGCGCAGTCGGCGGCGAGCGCGTCGAAGTCCCACATCTCGCCGATGAACAGGCCGAGGTGCGGGATCACCACCTGATGCAGCGGCTGGAACGCCTCGTCGAACTCGTTGGGCCGCACCTCGAAGCCCCAGGTGTCGGTGGCGATGCCGGCGATCTCGGCGGCGTGCAACCAGTCGGCGGTGGTGAACGACAGCCCCGGCGACGGCCCGCCGGCGTATTCACCCCAGCCCTCCCGCCGGGCCCGCGCGAGCCGGCCGGTGCGCACGCACACCAGGTCACCGCGGCCGACCCGGGCGGATTCGCCCTGCGCCGCGATCGTCTCGTCGAGGTGCTCCGCGGTGATCGGGAAGCCGTCGGGCAGCTCGCCGTCGACGCCGAACGCGCGGCCCACGTCGAGCAGCACGCCGCGGCCGGCGATGTGCGCGGCGGCGGTCTCGATGCCGGTGACCGAGTCGCCCAGGCTGGTGACGACGTCGCCGGCCCGGCGGCCGTTCCAGGCCATGCCGTGGTCGAAGATGTGGCCGAGGCCGTCCCACTGGGTGGAGGCCTGCAGCGGCATGAAGATCACGTCGTCGGCGCCGCCGATGCCGTGCGGGAACCCCTGGACGCCCCGCTCGGCGTCCAGCCCGGTGTCCAGCATCGTGTGCACCGGGTTGGTGCGCCGCCGCCAGCCGTGCTGCGGGCCGTTCGCGTCGAAGGACTGCGCGAGGGACAAGCTGGCGCCCCGGCGGACCAGCGCCGCGCCCTCCCGCCGCTTGGCGTCGTCGAGGAAGTTCAGCGTGCCCAGCACGTCGTCGGCGCCCCAGCGGCCCCAGTTCGAGCACCGCTTCGCGGCCGCCGCGACGGCGCCTGCCGGGTCGGCCCGGTCCAGTTCCCGCATGTGAGTTCTCCTCCGCTGTGGCTCACCTCACGGTCGGCCACAGATGACGTATCGGGGAAGACGAGATTTCGTATGTGGGTCATCAGCGCGGTGGATACCCTGGCCGCGTGAACCTGGCGAGCCTGGACCTGAACCTGCTCGTGGCGCTGGACGCGCTGCTGCAGCAGCGCAGTGTCACCCGCGCCGCGGCGCAGATGGGGCTGAGCCAGCCGGCCCTGTCCGCGGCGCTGGCCCGGCTGCGCCGCCATTTCGACGACGAGCTGCTCACCCGGGCCGGCAACGAATACCGGCTCACCCCGCTGGCGGTCCGGCTCAAGGAGCGCACCCGGCTGGCGCTGTCCGGGGTGGAGCGGGTCTTCACCGCCCAGCCCGAGTTCGACCCGGCGTCGTCGACCCGGGAGTTCTCCCTGCTGGTCAGCGACTACATGGTCGCGGTCATCGGTGGTGCCATCGCGAGGCTGCTCGCCAGCGAGGCGCCGCACAGCCGGCTGCGGTTCCTGGCCAACACCCCGGAGCGGGTCGAGGCGGCCCCCCAGACGCTGCTGAGCACCGATCTGATGGTGCTGCCGCACGGCTTCGTCACCGACCTGTCGCACCAGGACCTGCACCAGGACGACTGGGTCTGCGTGGTCTCCGCGGACAACGCCGCCGTCGGCGACCGGCTGACCGTCGACCACCTCGAGACTCTGCCCTGGTTGGTGACCTACCACGGGCCGACCGCGTCGACCACGGCCGGCCGGCAGATGCGGATGCTCGGCATCGAACCGCGCGTCCAGGTCGTCACCGAGAGCTTCCTGACCGTGCCCCGGCTCATCGCCGGCACCGACCGGATCGCCCTGCTGCAGCGGCGCCTGGCTGATCTGCTGCCGCCCGACAGCAGCGTACGTGCGCTGGCACCACCGTTCGAGGCGGCACCGCTCATCGAGGCGATGTGGTGGCACCCGATGTACGACGCCGACCCGGAGCACGAATATCTGCGTGATGTCGTCGTCCGCGCGGTCGGCATCAGCCTCGTTGATAGCCCGCCTCAGCAGAAGTGATTTCCGCTCCGGCACGCGGGTGCGAACACTGCTGAAGCAGTGATGCCGGTCACCTCGATCGGCTGCCTGACCGCCGGAGAGTCCCCATGAGCGCTACCCAAGCCGACCTCCTCGGTGAGGTCGCCGTCGACCCGGCCACCGGACGCCCCGCCGGGCGCGTCGAGGCACTGATCCTGCTGCTGTCCAGCTGCCTGTCCGTCCTGGGCGCCGTGCTGCTCGCGCCGGTGCTGCCGCGCATCGAGGATGCCTTCGCCGGCACCGCCGGCGTCGAGGCACTCACCCCGATCGTGCTGACCGCGCCCGCGCTGATCATCGGGCTCACCGCGATGATCGCCGGCCGGATCGTCGACCGGCTGGGCCGCAAGCGGCTGCTGGTCGGCGCGCTGATCGGCTACGCGTTCGTCGGCACCGCGCCGCTGTGGCTGCCCTCGCTGGAGCTCATCGTCGCCAGCCGGATCCTCGTCGGCCTGACCGAGGCGGCGATCATGACCTGCTGCACCACCCTGCTGGCCGACTACTTCCACGGCCACCAACGGGACCGCTACTTCGGCCTGCAGGTCGTCTACACCACCGTCTCCGCCACCATATTCTTCGGCGTCGGCGGCGCGCTGGGCGCCCAGGACTGGCGGGCGCCGTTCTGGCTCTACGCCGTCAGCCTGCCGTTGGCGGCGCTCGCCGCCCGCTATGTCTGGCAACCGACGCCGCACGCCCACGCATCGGCGAAGAAGCTGCCCCCGCTGCCCCGTCGGCGACTGCTCGCGCCGGTGGGTGTCACGCTGCTCGGCGGACTGATCTTCTACGTCCTCATCGTCGAGCTCTCCTTCAAGCTCGACGACATCGGCGTGACATCCACCGCGACGATCGGCGCCGTCAGCGCCGTGGCGTCGCTGGGCACCGCGGCCGGGGCGTTCCTGTTCGGCCGGCTCGCCCGGCTGGGCGCCGCGGTCACCGTGCCGCTGGCGTTCGCGCTGTCCGGGCTCGGGCTGGTCGGCCTGGCCCTCGCGCCGGCCGTGCCGGTGGTCGTCGTCTGCGCGGTCGTGACCGGCTTCGGCAACGGCCTGCTGCTGCCCGCGCTGCTGACCTGGGCGCTGGGCTCGCTGACCTTCGAACAGCGCGGCCGCGGCACCGGGATCTGGACCTCGGCGTTGTTCATCGGCCAGTTCGTCTGCCCGCTGGCGGTGCTCGCGCTCAGCGGCGCGATCAGCGGCCTGGACTCCGCGCTGCTGGTCCTCGGCGCCGTCGCGGTCAGCGCCGCCGCCGGCGTCCGGCTGGCCCGGCCACGCCGGACCGCGACGCACTGATCCCCCGGGTACGGCCGCCCGCGGGCGTGCGCCTTCACGGCTTTCGCGCCACCCCGCCGATCATGGTGTAGTAGCTGACCTGCTGCTCGGCCATGGCCCCCGGGTCGGCTCGCCACTCGGCCAGCGGCACGAGACCGGGCTCGACCATCTCGAAGTCGCCGAAGTACGCCTCGATCTCGGCGCGCTGCCGCCAGCGGCCGGTGCCCAGGGTCTCGTTGAACACCCGCTCGGCGTCGTGCACCTTCGCCGAGATGTCCGGGTGCTCCTCGGCCGGGTCCCAGAAGTGGATGACCGCCAGGTGGCTGCCCGACGGCAGCGCGTCGCGCAGGGTCGCCGCGACCCTGGCCGGCTCCTCCGCGTCGTGCAGGTGGTGCAGGATCGACAGCAGCAGCAGGCCGATCGGCTTGGTGAAATCCAGGTACTGGCGCACGGCTCCGTGTTCGAGAATCGCCTCGGGCGCGCGGATGTCAGCCTCGATGACCGTGGTGTTGTCGTTGTCGGCGAGCAGCGCGCGACCGTGCACGAGCACCATCGGGTCATTGTCCACATAGACGACTCTGGCCGCCGGATCCACGTCGTGCGCGACCTGGTGCACATTGGTCTCGGTGGGCAGACCCGAGCCGATGTCGAGGAACTGCCGGATGCCCACGTCCGCGGCCAGATAGCGGACGGCCCTGCGCAGGAACGCGCGGCAGGCGAGGCCCGCCTCCGGTGCGTCCGGAATGATGGCCAGCGCGCGTTCCGCGGCGATCCGATCGACCGCGAAATTGTCCTTGCCGCCGACCATGAAGTCGTAGACCCGGGCGATGCTGGGCTTGGTCACGTCAACGCCGCGGGGCGCTACCTCGTGCTCGATCACTCCAGCGCTCCTCTCCAGTGGACCTGCGCGCCGGCCAGCGAGCCTAGTGGACTGTGTCACACCCCGTCGACCGCGCGGCGGTGCTTGTCGCGGTCTCGTTCCTTTTCGATCCGACGCGCGCCGCCCGGGCCGTCACTGTGTCGCGTCCCCCTTTTCGATCCGACTGGGTGGCGGCGGGCCTGCCCACCGACTCCGCTTGACGCCGGCCGGGCGGGCTCGCTCGCGCTCCCGGGACGGTCAGGTCGGGGGACCGTACAACCGGGCGACATCGGGCGAGTCGAGCCAACCGCTGTAGGTCGGTGCCTGCGGCCAGCCCTCCGGGGAGTCCTGCCACTCCTCCTGCCGCCCGTAGGGCAGCAGATCGACCAGGGCGAACGTGTAGGTGAGCTGTTCGACCCCGCGACCGGTCGTGTGCCAGGTGCGGTACACGGTCTCGCCGTCCCGCAGGAAGACGTTCAGCGCGAACCCGCCACGCGGTGGTGCGTCGACGTCGGCCCCGAACTGGCTGCCGGCCGTGGAATACCACGTCATCCTGTTGCCGACGCGCTCGGCGTAGGCGAGGGCCGCCTCGATCGGGCCCTGGGTGACGATCACGAACCGGGCGTCGTAGTTGTCGAGGAAACCCAGCCGGGTGAACGACGAGGTGAGACTGGTGCAGCCGCCGCACTGCCACTCGGCGTCCGGATCCCACATGTGGTTGTAGACGATCAACTGCGACCTGCCGTCGAAGATGTCCACGAGCCGGACCGGCCCGTCGGCACCGACCAGGGTGTATGCGGGCATCCGCACCATGGGGAGGCGCCGTCGCTGGGCGGCGATCGCGTCGAGCTCCCGGGTGGCCGCCTTCTCGCGGGCGCGCAGTTCGTCCAGCTCCTTGCGCCAGGTCGCATGATCGACAACGGGTGGCATAGCCATGATCAGCATCTCCTTCGTCGGCTCGCGTCTTTTCCAAGATGCCCGAAGAATCCCGGTAGCGCACCCTCGGGGACCGATCGCGTGTCCGTTGCCAGTGAAGGTGAGGCAGCGCCTCACCTTGCTGGCGGGATTCCGCGGCGACAATGTGATTATGGCTTTGTCGACGGGGTTCACGAGGTTGTTCGGGATGCGACATCCGATCGGATCGGCGCCGATGGGTGGATCGGCCGGTGGTGCGCTGGCCGCGGCGGTGTCTCGCGGCGGCGGGTTCGGGATGGTGGGCGGCGGGGACCGGGAGTGGCTGGATCGCGAGCTGCCGATCGTCGCCGCGGCCGCCGGCGGGCCGTGGGGCGTGGGCTTTCTGACCTGGGCGGCCACGCCTGGAGTTGTGGAGCATGCGCTGGAGTACGGCCCGAGCGCGGTGATGTTGTCCTTCGGCGACCCGGCCCCGTTCACGGAGACCGTCCGCAAGGCCGGGGCGGCTCTGATCCTTCAGGTGACCGACCTACGGGAGGCTCGGCGCGCCGTGGATCTGGGCGCAGACGTGATCGTGGCGCAGGGAACCGAGGCCGGTGGTCATGGCGCGCGGCGTGGGCGATCCACGTTGCCGTTCGTTCCGGTCGTGGTGGACCTCGCGGGATCGGTGCCGGTGCTGGCGGCCGGTGGGATCGCCGACGGACGCGGAATCGCCGCGGTCCTTGCCCTGGGAGCCGCGGGGGCCGTGATCGGCACCCGTTTTCAGGCCACCACCGAGGCGTTGGCCGATCCGGCGATCGTCAAAGCGATCGTCGAAGGGCACGGCGAGGACACCGAGCGCAGCGCGATCCTGGACATCGTCCGCGGCTCCCGGTGGCCGGCGGAATACACCGCCCGCACTCTCGGTCATCCGCATCTTGACCGGTGGCGCGGCCGGGAAGCCAAGCTGGCCGGTGATCCCCGGGCCAGGCGGGACTATCAGAGCGATATCGAGCGGGGCGTCATTCCCCCGTCACCGGTCTGGGCCGGTGAGGGCACCGATCTGATCAGGGACGTGCCCTCCGCAGCGAACCTGGTCACAGCCCTTGCCGCCGAGGCTGAGGTCGCCTTGGCCCGAGCCGGCCAGGGTTGACCGGGCACCGCGGATCGCCGCGGCCCCGGGCATCCGGGCGCGGATGACTTCCAAGGACGCGTACCCGGAACGGCCGGTTCGGCCAGCGCCGCAGGCAGGGGACGGGCTCAGTCGCGGCCATCGGCATCGGCATCGGCGCCGGGGGTCACTGCGTTCCGCCGCGGATCAGGTCGCGGTACCAGTCAAACGATGCCCGGGGCGTACGCCGCTGGGTGTCGAAGTCGACGCGCACGAGACCGAACCGTTGGCTGTATCCCTCGGCCCACTCGAAGTTGTCCAGCAGCGACCAGACGAAGTAGCCGCGGACGTCGACCCCGGCGGCCATCGCGGCGTGGACCGCGCGAATGTGGCCGTCCAGATACGCGATCCGATCGGTGTCGGGGCCGTCGCCGTCCGGAAAGGCGCAACCGTTCTCGGTGATCCAGATCGGCGGCATCTTCCCCGGATACCGCTCGTGCAACCCGACCAGCACCTCCCGCAGGCCATCCGGTGCGATCGGCCAGTCGAAGCCGGTGGTCGGGAAGCCGGCCAGCGGCGGTGCGTCGAACGGCATCAGTGCGTCCGGCTGCGGGGCGCCGATGCCGGACGGGTTGTAATAGTTCACCCCGAGCCAGTCGAGCGGCGTCGAAATGACCCGCAGATCGCCGTCGAGCACGACGCTGTCGACGTCGGCCCCGGCAAGCATCTCGTATCCGGGCGGGTAGCTGCCGAGCAGCAGCGGATCGGTGAACAGCCGATTGTGCAACAGGTCGTACCCGGCGGCGGCTGCTCGATCCTCGTCGCCGGCGCTGTCGCGAGTGCCGTCCGCGCCGACCGCCCAGACCGCGGTGTAGTTGTTGGCGATGCTCACCCCGGCGCCGCTGGTGTGCCGGCGGATCGCCGCGACGGCGAGCCCATGACCGAGCAACTGGTGGTGGACGACCGGGAACGCGCTGTCGAGCCCGGTCCGGCCCGGCGCGTGGCTGCCGTCCATGTGCCCCAGGTAGGTGTGCATGACCGGCTCGTTCAGGGTGATCCACAGCTTGACCCGGTCGCCGAGCCGGGCGGCGACCAGATCCGCGTACTCGCCGAACCGGGCCGCGGTGTCCCGGTTGGCCCAGCCACCGGCGTCGTCCAGCGGCTGCGGCATGTCCCAGTGGAACAGCGTGGCGATCGGATCGATGCCCTGCTCCAGCAGCGCGTCCACAAGCCGGTCATAGAAGGCCAGGCCGGCCGGGTTGGCCGGGCCGGTCCCGGTGGGCTGGATCCGCGGCCAGGCGATCGAGAAACGGTACGCACCGATGCCGAGATCGGCCATGAGCCCGACGTCCTCGGCGTAGCGGTGGTAGTGGTCGGCAGCGACATCGCCGGTCTCGCCGCGCTGAACCCGGCCGGGCTCCCGGCAGAACTTGTCCCAGATCGACGGCCCGCGCCCGCCCTCGGTCACCGCACCCTCGATCTGGTAGGCGGACGTGGAGACGCCCCAGGTGAAGCCCTCGGGAAACGCCGGCAACGGTTGACTCATGAAAGACCCCCTCGGACGCGAACGTGAGAATTGCTCGCACTCTATCGGCCGTCGGGCATGGACGAACCCCCTCGACGCGAACCTGCGGCCGGGCCCGGGTAGGCGCGACCGGGAAGGCGCCACCGGGAAGGCGCGGCCCGGATGGGCGCGGCCCGGATGGGCGCGGCCCGGATGGGCGCGGCCCGGGTAGGCACGGCCGGGTAGGCACGGCCGGGTAGGCACGGCCGTTGAGTCCCGGCGGTCGGCCGCCCGCACTCGGACCAGGCGGCGGGTAAGGTCCGGGCCGCTGGCCAGGCCCGGACCGCCGGCCGGTGCGCGGCCCTTCTCGGCCGCTTGCCGCCCCTCTCAGTCGTCGAAGTCGACGATGACCTTCGCGGATGTGGGCGTCGACTGGCAGGTCAGGACGAAGCCCGCCGCCACCTCGGCGGGCTCCAGCGCGAAGTTGCGCCGCATCACGACCTCACCCTCGACCACCCGTGCCCGGCAGGTGCCGCACACCCCGCCCTTGCAGGCGAACGGAAGGTCCGGACGGGAACGCTGCGCGCCTTCCAGGACGGTCTCGCCCTGCGGCACGGTGACCGTGGTCGAGCGGCCGTCGAGCATCACGGTGACCTCGCTGCTCGGCCCCTCCGGCGTGTGCTCCTCGCGGACCGGTGCCGGCGGCGCCTCGTCCACCCAGAACAGCTCGCGGTGCACCCGCTCGGCCGGCACGCCGTGCTCGCCGAGCACCTCGGTCGCCGCGGTGACCATGCCGAACGGCCCGCACAGCCACCAGTGCTCCACGGCGCCGATGTCGATCAGCAGCGGAAGCAGGGCACGCAACTTGTCGGCGTCGAGCCGTCCGGTCAGCAGGTCGACCTCGCGGGGTTCACGGGAGAGGAGATGCACCAGTTCGAGGCGGGCCGGGTGGGTGTCCTTCAGGTCGGCGAGTTCCTCGGCGAACATGACGGTGTCGGCGCGCCGGTTGCCGTACAGGATGCTGACCTGGGCTTCCGGGTGCCGCAGCAGTGAGGCGGCGATCGACAACACCGGGGTGATGCCGGAGCCCGCGGCGATCAGCACGTGCCGGCCGCCGGCTTCGAGGTCGGGGGTGAAGGTGCCGGTAGGCGGTGCCACCTCGACCTCGTCACCGGCCCGCAGGCCGTGCACGAGCCAGGACGACACCAGGCCACCGGGAACCTCACGCACGCCGATCCGCGGCCGCGCACCGGCCGGCGCGCAGATCGAATAGGTGCGGCGCTCGTCGGCGCCGGCGCCGGCGCGGCGCACGGTGAGCGACTGACCGGGCCGGAACGTGTACCGGCCGACCAGCTCCGCGGGCACGTCGAAGGTGACAGCCACCGCGTCGTCGCAGAGCCGCTCGACGGCGGCCACCCGCAGCGGGTGGAACTCGCGGACCACCACGTCAGATCTCCTTCACGTGCTCGAACGGCTCGCGGCAGACCGGGCAGCGGCGCAGGGAGCGGCAGGCGGTGGCGCTGAACGCGGCGATCTCCTCGGTGTCGGGATGCCCGCACTGGGGGCAGCCGATGGCAGGCCGGCGGGGAACCAGGGTGAGCGGCACCGGCCCGGAAGCTCGGCGCGGCGCGGCCCCGGGCGGCGAGATCCCGGCGGCGGCGAGCTTGTCCCGCCCGGCCGCGGTGATCCAGTCCGTGGTCCAGGCCGGGGTGAGGACGGTTCGCACCTCGACCCGGTCGTAACCGGCGCCGTGCAGGGCGTCGGTGAGGTCGTCCTGGATGGTCCGCATGGCGGGGCAGCCCGAATACGTGGGTGTGATCGTGACGACGACGCCGTCGCCGGACTCGTCGACGCCCCGCAGAATCCCGAGATCCGCGAGGGTGAGCATGGGCAGCTCGGGGTCGGCCACCCGGGCGGCCACCGCGGCGGCGGTCACCACACACCCCCCGGCAGGGACCGGGCCACACCCTGCAGCTCGGCGAGAATGCCGGTCAACTCGGCGGTGTGCAGGCCGTCGCGGCCGCCGCCCGCGAGCGCGGCACCGTCGGCGGCCTCCGTCGCCCCCGCACCCGACGCACGCAAGGTCGCAGCCTCCAGCACCTGGGACCACACGGCATCGAACTCGGCCCGCAACGTCGACGGGTCCACCGCGACCGGACCAGCGACTGGGCCAGCGGCCGAACCAGCAAACGGGCCAGCGGCCAAACCAGCGACTGAACCCTCGACCGAACCAGCAAACGGGCCAGCGGCCGGACCAGCGGCACCGCCCGCGACCGGGCGCACGGACAGGCGTAGCTCGGTCTGGTCCGGCCGGAACAGCTCGTCGATCAGCGGGGTCACCGCGTCGATCGCCGCCTGCATCCGGGCGTGTGAGACCTCCGTGCCGTCGCCGAGCCGGACCACCCACCGCGCCGCATAGTCGCGGTGGTAGGTGACCTCCTTGACGCCCTTCGCGCCGATCGCCGCCAGCACCGGGTCGGCCGAGGCGCTCAGCCTGTCCAGCAGGGCGAGCCGCCACGTCGCGAACACCAGCAGCCGGGCCACCAGATGCGCGAAGTCGGCGTCCGCCCGCTCGACGAGCCGCACGTTGCGGAATTCGGCGGCATCCCGCAGGTACGCGAGTGCGTCCTCGTCACGCCCCGCGTCCTCCACCTCGGCGGCCCGGCTCAGCAACAACCGGGCCTGCCCGAGCAGGTCGAGAGCGATGTTGGCCAGGGCCAGCTCGTCCTCCAGCTCGGGCGCGCGGGTCACCCACTGCTGCAGCCGGTGCGACATGATGAGCGCGTCGTCGCCGAGGGCGAGGCAGTATGCGGTCAGGTCGCCCCGGTCGACCCCCGGCGGCACGGCGGACTCCACGCCGGCGAGCGGGTCGGTGAAACCGGTGCCGTAGGCCCACCGCGCGTCGTCGTCGTGGTCGGTGAGCGCCTCGTAGGCGTCGTCGAAGGACATGGGATCGCCTCAGATGTGCGGTACGGAGTCGGGGATCGCGTAGTACGTCGGGTGCCGGTAGACCTTGTCGCCGCTGGGCGAGAAGAAGGCTTCCTTCTCGTCCGGAGTGGACGCGGCCACGTCGTCGGAGCGCACCACCCAGAGGCTCACGCCCTCGTTGCGCCTCGTGTAGAGGTCCCGGGCGTGATGCAGCGCCATCTGATGGTCGGCGGCCCGCAGCGAGCCGACGTGCACGTGGTTGAGGCCGCGCTTGGCCCGCACGAACACCTCGAACAACGGCCACTCGTGCTTGACATCGTCACTCATGCGGTGCCCACCTTCGGCCTGCCCTCGTGGCCCTCGCCTGCGAGGCCGTTGTTCAGCGCGGCCGGGTGCCGCTCGGTGCGCTCGCTCATACCCCTGCCTCCTGACGGCGCCTGGCGTGTGCGGCGGCTGCCTCGCGGACCCAGGCGCCTTCCTCGTCGGCACGGCGCCTGTTCTCGATCCGCAACGCGTTGCACGGTCCGTCGCCGGAGATCACGCGCTTGAGCTCGGACCAGTCGATCGGCCCGAAGTCCCAGTGCCCGCGCTCGGCGTTCCAGCGCAGCTCCGGGTCGGGCAGCGTGACGCCGAGAGCCTCGGCCTGCGGCACGCTCATGTCCACATAGCGCTGCCGCAGCTCGTCGTTGCTGTGCCGCTTGATCTTCCAGGCCATCGACTGCGCGGAGTTCGGCGACTGGTCGTCGGGCGGGCCGAACATCATCAGCGACGGCCACCACCAGCGGTTGACGGCATCCCGCACCATGTCGCGCTGCGCCGGGGTGCCGCGCATCATCGTCATCAGCAACTCGTAGCCCTGCCGCTGGTGGAAGGACTCCTCCTTGCAGATTCGGATCATCGCGCGGCCGTACGGGCCGTACGAGCTTCGGCACAGCGGCACCTGGTTGCAGATCGCGGCGCCGTCGACCAGCCAGCCGATGACGCCGACGTCCGCGAACGACAGCGTCGGGTAGTTGAAGATCGACGAATACTTCTGCCGGCCCTCGATGAGCCGCCGGGTCAGGTCGCCACGATCGGCGCCGAGGGTCTCCGCCGCCGAGTAGAGGTAGAGCCCGTGCCCGGCCTCGTCCTGCACCTTGGCCAGCAGGATCGCCTTGCGCCGCAACGAGGGCGCCCGGGTGATCCACTCCCCCTCCGGCTGCATGCCGATGATCTCGGAGTGGGCGTGCTGGGCGATCTGCCTGATCATCGTCTTGCGGTAGCCCTCAGGCATCCAGTCGCGCGGCTCGATGCGCTGGTCCTTCGCGATGGTCTCGGTGAAGGCCTTCTCGTGGGTCTCCGTGCGGGACGTGTCGGTCATCGGCTCTCCTCCCAGGTGTGGAAGCCCTGCCCGGTCTTGCGGCCCAGCTCGCCGCGGGCCACTTTGTCGCGCAGCAGTTGCGGCGGGCTGAACCTGTCGCCGAGCTCGGCGTGCAGGTGCTCGGCGATGGCGAGCCGGACGTCGAGGCCGACGAGGTCGGTCGAGCGCAGCGGTCCCATCGGATGTCGGTAGCCCAGCTCCATGGCGCGGTCGATCGACGCGGCGTCCGCGACGCCCTCCTCCAGCATCCGGATCGCCTCGAGCCCGAGCAGCACGCCCAGGCGGCTGGTGGCGAAGCCGGGCGAGTCACGGACCACGATCGCGGTCTTGCCGAGGCCGGCCGACCACGACTGCGCGGCATCACGGACGCCCTCGGCCGTCTGCGGGCCGACGACGATCTCGACAAGGTCGCTGACCGGCACCGGGTTGAAGAAATGCATGCCGACGAGACGCTCGGGGCGACGCAGGCCTTCGGCGAGCCCGGCGATGGAGAGGGAGCTGGTGTTGGTCGCGAGCACGGTGTGCTCCCCGACAGCCTTCTCGGCGGCGGCGAGGACACCGATCTTGAGCCGGGCGTCCTCGGGCACGGCCTCCACGACCAGTTCCACGTCGGCGGGCAGGGCGGCGATGTCGTCGGTGAGGGTGATCCGGTCGAGGACGGACCCGGGATCCTCGGCCAGCCTGCCACGCGCGGCGGCCCGGCGCAGCGTGGCACTGAGGCGTTCCAGGGCTGACACGCCGGCGGCGCGGTCGGCCTCCACGACGGTCACCGAGGCTCCGGCCGCGGCGAAGACCTGCGCGATCCCGGCGCCCATCCGGCCACCACCGATCACCCCGACGCGCTTCGGCACGCCCGCGCTCGGCGCCGTGGCGGCGTTCATCGGGCTTCCCCGTCCAGGGGAACGCCGCCCGGTACGCCGACACGCGAGGGCGCAGAAGCTGTCATCGGCGCTCTCCCGTCCAGGAAGACGCCCACCAGACCACGAGCGCGCGAGAACGAAGCGGCGGTCATCGGCGTTCGCCGCTCAGGAAGGCGTCCATCCGGGTGCGCTTGTCCTGCGACTCGAAGAGGATCGCCTGGGCGAGGTCGTCGGTGACCGGGTGGCCGCCCGGCGCGTCGGTGACCAGCTTCGTCAGCCGCAACGCGAGCGGTCCCGACCGGGCCATCCGGTCGAGCAGCGCGTGGGCGCGCTGGAGCAGCTCCTCCGCCGGCACGATCTCGGCTACCAGGCCCAGCCGGTAGGCGTCGTCGGCGTCGAGCCGCCGGCCGGCCAGCAGCACCTGTTTGGCCACGGACGCACCGAGCAGCTCCCGCAGCCGCCAGCAGGCCCCGGCCGCGGCGAGGATGCCCAGGCCGGGCTCGGGGTTGCCGAAGGTCGCCGTCGGCGAGGCCAGCCGGACGTCGCAGGCGTATGCCAGCTCCGCGCCACCACCCAGCGCCCACCCGTCGACGGCGGCCACGGTGGGCAGCGGCAGCCGGGCGATCCGGTCGAACAGGCGGCTGTTGATGCCCTGCAGGGCCTGCTCCCGGCCGCGGTCGCGCAGCTCGCCGATGTCGGCGCCGGCGGCGAACGTGCCCCCGTCGCCGGTCAGGAGCAGCAACCGCGGCCGTTCCTCCAGGCCGGCGCAGACCTCGTGCAGCTCCCGGACCATGGCCGCGTTGATGGCGTTGCGGGCCTGCGGCCGGTGCAGCGTCACGACCACACGGTCGTCGGACTCCTCGACCTTGATGGTGGCGAAGGCCCGCACCGCGGTGGTGGCTTCCGGCATCAGACCCGCTCCACCAGCATCGCGACGCCCTGGCCGACGCCGACGCAGAGGGTGGCCAGGCCCCGGCGGGCGTTCTCGCGTTCCATGCGGCCGAGCAGCGTGACGGTGATCCGGGCACCGGAGCAGCCCAGCGGGTGCCCGAGCGCGATCGCGCCGCCGTCGGCGTTGACCCGCTCCTCGTCCAGCTTGAGCCGGCGCACGACCGCCAGGGACTGCACGGCGAAGGCCTCGTTGAGCTCGACCGCGTCCAGGTCGGCGGCGCCCCAGCCGGCCCGGGCCAGCGCCTTCTCGGTGGCAGGCACCGGGCCCAGGCCCATGAGCTGCGGGGGGACGCCCGCGCTCGCCGAGGTGACGATGCGGGCGCGCGGGGTCAGGTTGTATCGCCGCACGGCCTCGGCGCTGGCCACCACCACGGCGGCCGCGCCGTCGGAGAGCGGCGACGACGACCCCGCGGTCACCACGCCGCCGGCGCGGAACACCGTGCGCAGAGCGCCGAGGCGTTCGAGGCTGCTGCCCCGGCGCGGGATCTCGTCGACAGTCAGCTCGCCGTCCTTGAGCGGCACCGGGGTGATCTCCGCGGCGAAGCGTCCCGCGTCGATCGCCGCGATGGCCCGCTCGTGGCTGCGCAGCGCGAAGGCGTCGCTGTCGGCCCGGGTGATGCCGTCGAGAGCCGCGACCTCCTCCGCCGTCTCCCCCATGGCCAGGGTGACCCGGCGGTCGTCCGGGCCGGTGCCGGCGTCCATGTCGTGGGCGGCGAAGCGGGGGTTGACGAAGCGCCAGCCCAGCGAGGAATCGACGACCTCGCCGGGGCGGGCCCACGGCGTGCCCGGCTTGGCCATGACCCACGGCGCCCGGGTCATCGACTCGACACCACCGGCCACGATCAGGTCGGCCTCGCCGCTGCGGACCGCCTGTGCCGCGGAGACGATCGCGGTCAGGCCGCTGGCGCACAGCCGATTGACCGTGTAGCCGGGGACCGTGTCGGGCAGCCCGGCGAGCAGCGCGGCCATGCGGGCGACGTTGCGGTTGTCCTCACCGGCCTGATTGGCGGCGCCGAGGATCACCTCGTCGATCGCGTCGGCGGGCACCCCACCGCGGCTGACCGCCTCGCGGACGACCAGGGCGGCGAGATCGTCGGGGCGCACGCTGGAGAGGGCACCACCGTACTTGCCCTGCGGGGTGCGGACTCCGCCGACCAGGAAGGCCTCAGGCATTGTTCTCCTCGGTGACGTGGTGACGCGACTGCAGCGTGAAGAAGCGGCCGGTGACGAACTGGGAATCGGTCAACGAGGCGGTGGCGGTCGGATTCGCCGCCGCGCCGTGCAGGTCGCTGAACGCGGCGGTCTGGTTGACGAAGACGCCGCCGGTCAGATTTTGCGAGAGGTGCACACCGGCGTCGAGCGCGGCCTCGCGGGTCGCCGCTAGCACCTCCGGCGAGGTCGAGTAGACCGAGGCGGTGAGGGCGCCGTGATGCTGCACGGTCTCGGTGAAGAGCGCGAGGCTGTGCGCGGTCGACTCGGTGGCGATGACGAACGACACCGGCCCGAACCACTCACGGGTGTAGGACTTCTCGTCGGCGACGTCGAGCCGCAGCACCACGGGAGTGCGGATGGTCGCCCCCGGAAACTGCTCGTCGGCCACGGCCGTGGACCGGTGGATGACGTTCGGGGCGTTGCCGGCCTCCGCGAGCCGGGCGAGCACGCCGTCGTTCACGATCGCGCCGAGCGTGCCGACCGCGCGCTTGGGGTCACCGAGCAGCTTGTCGAGCGACGCGGACAGGTCGGCGCCGAACTCCTCCACACTGCGGTGGCCGGCGTCGGTCTCGATGCCGGTGGACGGGACCAGCAGATTTTGCGGGGTGGTGCACATCTGGCCGCTGTAGAGCGACAGGGAGAACGCCAGGTTGCGCAGCATGCCCTTGTAATCGTCGGTGGAGTCGACGATGACCGTGTTGAGCCCGGCCTTCTCGGTGTAGACGACCGCCTGGCGGGCGTTGGACTCCAGCCAGTTGCCGAACTCGCTGGACCCGGTGAAGTCCACGATCCGCACGTCGCGGTGGGTGGCCAGGGTGGCGGCGATGCCCTCGCCGGGCTCCTCGACCGCGAGGGTGACCAGATTGGGATCCTGCCCGGCCTCGGCGAGCACCTCGCGGGCGACCTGCACCGTGATGGCGAGCGGCAGCACGGCGCCGGGGTGCGGCTTGACGATGACCGCGTTGCCGGTGACCAGGCTCGCGAACAGGCCCGGGTAGCCGTTCCAGGTGGGGAAGGTGTTGCAGCCGATCATCAGGGCGACGCCGCGACCGACGACCGTGCTGGTCTTGGCCATGCGCAGCGGGTCACTGCCGCGCTGCGGCTTGCTCCAGGTCGTGGTCGCGGGGATCCGCGTCGACTCGGCGAGCGCGACCGCGACCGCTTCGAGCCCGCGGTCCTGCGCGTGTGCCCCGCCGGCCTGGAACGCCATGACGAAGGCCTGGCCGGTGGTGTGCTGGACGGCGTGGGCGAGCTCGAAGATGCGGGCGTTGAGCCGGCGCAGGATCTCGGCGGCGACGCCGGCTCGGCCCTGCGGGCCGGCGGCGCGCCAGCCGGGAGTCGCGGCACGGGCGGCGGCGATCAGGTCGGCCGGGTCACCCTTGGGATAACGGATGTCGAGGGCGATCCCGTACGGCGAGCGCTCGGTCGCTACCGTGCCGGTCGCACCGGGCACCTCGACCGGGAACTCCGCGCCGAGCAGGGCCTGGAACGCTCGTTCCCCGGCGGGGGCGGCGTCCTCGCCGTAGACGGACTTGCTGGGCGACTCGGGGTAGGCGGACCAGTAGTCGCGCGTCGCGGCCGCCTCGATCGCCTTGGCGAGCAACTCGCGATGCTTCTCGTAGAACTCGGCCGGGGTTGTCATCGGCGCTCCTGTGCGGTTGGCTGTACCTCATATTTACCGTCCACTTGGTCGGTAATCAAGTCCGGGCCGGAAAAGGAGAGAACATGGCACGGGGTGACGGAGCACCGACGGCGGCACACGGCATGTTCGACCGTGACAAGGCTTCCCAGGCCCTCGGCATCGAGCTCGTCTCCGCAGCTCGCGGCGCTGCCGTCGCGCGGATGCGAGTGACCGCCGACATGGTCAACGGGCACGGCATGACCCATGGCGGCTATGTGTTCCTGCTGGCCGACACCACCTTCGCCCTGGCCTGCAACGCGGCCGGCCCGGTCACCGTCGCGTCCGGTGCTGACATCACGTTCCTCCGGCCCACCGCCGAGGGTGACGAGCTGGAGGCCCGCGCCGCGGAGCGCGCGTCCAACGGCCGCAGCGGCGTCTACGACGTCACGGTAACCCGTGCCGGTGACGTGATCGCCGAGTTCCGCGGTCGCAGCCGGGTCATCAGCCCTGGCCGACCGGCATGACCGGGGAGAACGACGCGCTCGCGCTCGCCCGTGCCGAGCGCGTTGTCGACCACCTCGAGGAACGCAACCGGCCGAAGCGCGGGCGGCCCGGCCATGACCTCGGCGCGGTGCTAGCGGCCGCCGTCCGGCTGTTCAACGAGCGTGGCTACGAGGCCACCAGCATGGACGACGTGGCCAGGCGGCTCGGCATCACGAAGTCCAGCCTCTATCACCACGTCACCGGCAAGCAGGAGTTGCTGCGGATAGCCGTCGACCAGGCGCTGGACGGCCTGCACGAGGCGATGGACGAGGTGGAAGGGCTGGACGCGCCCGCCCTCGACCGGCTCGAGAGCCTCATCCGGCGCAGCGTGCTCGTCCTCGCGGAGCGGCTTGAATACGTGACGTTACTGCTGCGCGTCCGCGGGAACACCGCGGTGGAGCAGCAGGCCCTGCTGAGCCGCCGGATCTTCGACGCCAAGGTCACCGAGCTGGTCAAGCAGGCCCAGGCCGAGGGCGCCATCCGCCCGGACGTGGACGCGGCCACCGCGGCCCGCCTGCTCTTCGGCATGGTCAACTCATTGATCGAGTGGTACAGCCCCCAGCGCGGCGGAGCGGCGGAGCTCGCCGACACCGTCACCACCATCGCCTTCGACGGCCTACGCACGAGGCAGTGAGGTTCGCAGAGGAGACCGACATGCAGCACCGCACCCCCAGGCCCGAGGACCTCGATCCGATCGAGCGCGCGTCCGTGGACGAGCTGCGCGGGCTACAGCTCAGGCGCCTGCAGTGGTCGCTGCGCCACGCGTACGACAACGTGCCGCAGTACCGCAAGATGTTCGACGAGGCCCAGGTCCACCCCGATGACCTGCGCGCGCACGGCGACCTGGCGAAGTTCCCGTTCACCGACAAGGCCGTGCTGCGCGCGAACTACCCGTTCGACATGTTCGCCGTGCCCCGCGAGCAGATCTCCCGCCTGCACGCCTCCTCCGGCACGACCGGCCGCCCCACCGTCGTCGGCTACACCCGGCAGGACGTCCGGACCTGGGCCGAGCTGATGGCGCGGTCGATCCGCGCGTCCGGCGGCCGCCGCGGCGACCGGGTCCACGTCGCCTACGGCTACGGCCTGTTCACCGGCGGGCTCGGCGCCCACTACGGCGCGGAGGAGCTGGGCTGCACGGTCATCCCGGTGTCGGGCGGCATGACCGAGCGACAGGTGATGCTGATCAACGACTTCAAACCGGACGTCATCATGGTCACGCCCAGTTACATGCTGGCCATCGTGGACGAGATGCACCGGCAGGGCATCGACCCGCGCGAGACGTCGCTGGCCGTCGGCATCTTCGGCGCCGAGCCGTGGACGCAGGACCTGCGGCGGGAGATCGAGCAGCAGCTCGACATCCACGCGCTGGACATCTACGGCCTGTCCGAGGTGATGGGTCCCGGCGTGGCGACCGAGTGCGTGGAGACCAAGGACGGCCTGCACGTCTGGGAGGACCACTTCTACCCCGAGATCATCGACCCGCTGACCGGCGAGGTGCTGCCGGACGGCGAGACCGGCGAGCTGGTCTTCACGTCGCTGAGCAAGGAGGCGATGCCGGTCGTGCGTTACCGCACCCGGGATCTGACTCGGCTGCTGCCGGGCACGGCCCGGCCGATGCGCCGCATCGAGAAGATCACCGGCCGGACGGACGACATGATCATCCTGCGCGGCGTCAACCTCTTCCCGACCCAGATCGAGGAGTTGATCCTGCGCACGCGGCAGCTGGCGCCGCACTTCCAGTGCGTGCTGTCCCGCGTCGGGCGCCTCGACGCGCTGACGGTCAGGGTGGAGCGCCGGCCCGGCGCCGGGCCGGCGGCCGCCGAACTGGCGGGCCGGGAGCTGGCCGATCTGGTCAAGAACACGATCGGCGTGAGCGTGACGGTGGAGGTGATCGAACCAGACGGCGTGGAGCGCTCGATGGGCAAGATGCGCCGGATCGTGGACCAGCGACCGAAGGACTGACCCCGGGCACGCACCGCCGCTCACGGCCCCGGCGGCGGCGCGAATCCCAGGCTCGCCCCACGGTCACGGCTCCCGCCGTGACGCGGCGACGGGCCCGGTGCAACCCCCGGATCACCAGGCTCGCCTCCACCGGTCAGGGCTCCTGCCGCAGCGCGACCGGCCCGGCGCCGCCCCGAATCACCAGGCTCGCCCCACCGGTCACGGCTCCCGCCGTGACGCGGCGACGAGCCTGGTGAACCCCCGGATCACCAGGCTCTCCTCGTCGGTCAAGGCTCCTGCTGTGGCGTGACGGGCCCGGTGCTGCCCCGGATCACCAGGCGCGGGTTGAGCACGACCTCCTGGCGTTGGGTGCGGCCCTCGTCGAGGCGCTGGACCGCGGCGAGCACCGCGTGGCGGGCCTGGGCGGCGGCGTCCTGGTTGACCGTCGTCAGGTCGATGTGGGCTAGGTGGGCGAGCGTGCTGTCGTCGTACCCCACGATCGAGATCTGCCCGGGAATCTCGATGCCGGCGCGGACGAACGCGTCCATGACCCCGACGGCGCAGCGGTCGTTGGAGGCCACGACGGCCGTCGGCCGGTCGCTGCCGGCGGCGATCAGCCGCCCGGCGCGGATGCCGCCCTCCTCGGTGTGGTCGCCGGCGATGATGCGGATCTCGCCGGCGAGCCCGGCCCGGCGCATGCCGTCGCGGTAGCCGCGCCGGCGCGCGGCAGCGACGACGCCGCGGCCGCCGTCGACGAAGGCGATACGCCGGTGACCGAAATCGATCAGGTGGGTCAACGCCTCGGCGACCCCGACGTGGTCTGCCGAACGGACCACGTCAACCTCGCCGCCGGCGACCCGCCGGCCGATGGTGACCACCGGGACCTGGGCGGCGAGCGCGACGAGCCGCTGATCCGCGGCATCCGGGCCGAGCAGGAGCACGGCCTCGCAGCGGAAGTCGAGCAGCGTCTCGATCGCCCGATCCTCATCACGGTGCCGGGTCAGCGTGGAGAGCACCACCTCATAGCCGATCCGGTCGGCCTCGGCCTGGATCTCCTCGACCAGCTCGGCGTGGAACGGGCTGCGGATGTCGAGCATCACACCGAGCAGATGACGCCGCCGGCGCGCCAGCATGCTCGCCGTGCGATCGGCTCGATAGCCCAGCTCAGCGGCCGCCTCGAGAACCCGGCGGCGGGTCTCCGCGCTGGGGCCGGCAACGCCGCGCAGCACCAGCGAGACCGACGCCGTGGAGACGCCGACCCGCGCGGCGACGTCGTCGAGCCGGGGTCGCTGATCCACTCCTGAAACCTCCGGTCACACCCTTGACACACAACGAGATCGACTTGGATAGTACTCGAAGTTCAAGCGCTTTAAAGAACCGGCCCGCCCGCCACTCCCCTCAGCCGGAGGTCCACCCAAATGACAGATCCGTCCCCTCGCGTCGCCGTCATCGGCGCCGGCATGGTCGGCCGCGCCCACGCGAACGCATACCGCAACGCGGCCACCGTCTTCGCCTCCGGCCGGCCTGCCCCACGCCTGGTCGCCATCGCCGACGCGCACGAGCCGTTCGCGGCCGACGCCGCCACGCGCTACGGCTTCGAGCGCACCGAGACCGACTGGCGCGCCGTGATCGACGCGCCCGACATCGACGCGGTCACCGTCGCGGTCGCCAACAACCTGCACCGCGAGATCGTCGAGGCGGCGCTCGCCGCCGGCAAGCACGTCCTCTGCGAGAAGCCGCTCGCCCCCAGCATCGACGACGCGCAGGCCATGGTCGACGCGGCCGCCGCCACCGACCGTGTCGCGGCGGTCGGCTTCACGTTCCGGCGCTCCCCCGCGATCAACGCCATCCGCGAACAGGTCCGCGACGGCGGCCTCGGACGGGTGCGGCACATCGTCGGCAACTACTTCACCGACTACGGCTTCGACCCGCAGCGCCCGATGAGCTGGCGATATCTCGGTGGCCCGGGGTCGGGGGCGCTCGCCGACATCGGCAGTCACCTGGTCGACCTCGCCGAGTTCTTCTGCGGCCCGACCACCGGTGTGCAGGGCGCCTCGATGAGCACCCTGGTCACCTCCCGCCCCAAACCGCTCGGCGTGGCCGTCGGGCACGCCGGCGGCGTCGAGCTCAGCGACGAGCGCGTCCCGGTGGAAAACGAGGACATCTGCACCTTCACCACCACCTACGCCGGCGGCACGCTCGGCACGTTCTCCGTCTCCCGGGTGGCGTTCGGGCACGCCAACACGCTGCGGCTGGAGCTGTTCTGCGAAAACGGCACCGCGTCGTTCGACCTGACCCGGCCGGGCGAGTTCAGCATCATCGACGGCACACCCGGGCAGAGCGTCAACGGCGCCCGGCAGGTCTTCATCGGGCCCTGGCACCCATACGTCGCCCGCGCGCTACCCATGGACTTCCCCACCGTCGGGCACGGCCAGAACGACTTCTTCGTGTTCCAGGCGCGTGCCTTCCTCGACCAGATCGCCGGCATCGAGGAGCTCCCGCCGTGCCCGGACCTGGCCCACGGCCTGCACAACCTGCGCGTGCTCGACGCGGTGGTCGCCGCCACCGACAAGCCCGTCCAGCTCTGACCACCCGTCCAACTCTGACCACCCGTCCAGCTTCGACCGCACGTCCAGCACTGATCGCCCTGTTCTGACCGCACGTCCAGCTCCGACCACCCGCCCAGCTCTGACCGCCCATCCAGCTCTGACCGCCCGCCCCGTCCGGAAGGCAAAACCATGAAGCTCGGCGCCTACACCGCGTGCCTGCACGACCGTTCCCTCGACGAGACCCTCAAGATTCTGAGCGAGCTGGGCCTGACCAGCGCGGAGATCAACGCGGGCGGCTTCATCCCCGCCCCGCACCTGCCGATCGACGACATCCTCGCCAGCGCGGGCGCCCGCGAGGACTACCTCGGCCGCTTCACCCAGGCCGGCATCGAACTGACCGGCCTCAACGTCAACGGCAACCCCCTCAACCCCGACCCTGCGGTGGGCCCGCAGCACGCGGCAGACCTGCATCGCGCGATCGAGGTAGCGGCCGCCCTGGGGGTCAAGCGCGTCGTAACCATGTCCGGCCTGCCGGGCGGCGAGCCCGGCGGCAAGACGGCGAACTGGGTGGTGAACCCCTGGGACAGTCAATACCTGGACATCATCGACTACCAGTGGCAGCAGGTGGCGATCCCGTTCTGGAAGGACATCAACGCCCGCGCGGCCGCCGCGGACGTCAAGGTCTGCATCGAGATGCACCCCCACAACATCGTCTTCAACCCGCCGACGCTGCAGCGCCTGGTCGAGCAGACCAACGCCACCCACGTCGGCGCCGAGATGGACCCGAGCCACCTGTTCTGGCAGGGCATGGACCCGGTCGCCTGCGTGCAGTATCTCGGCGACCTGGTCTTCCACGCCGCGGCCAAGGACACCAGGATCAATCCCGACAACGCCAAGGTGTACGGCGTCCTCGACGACCGCTTCGCCCGCACCCCGGCGGACGCGAACCCGCTGAACCTGGGTGGCGCCAACACGCTGAACCAGTGGCCGAGGAACCCGTCCTGGGAGTTCGTGGCGGTCGGCCGGGGCCACGGAGTGGAGGACTTCTGGGTGCCGTTCCTGCAGGCGTTGCACGCGGTCGACCCGGACATCGCGGTCAACATCGAGCACGAGGACCAGGCGTTCGACCAGGTCGAGGGTCTCCGCCTGGCCGCGGAAAACCTGCTGTCCGCCGCGGCCAAGGCCGGTGTGTGAGACCCCCAGGGGCCAGATCCGACCGAAGCCGTCTCCTGAAGCGCTAGGTCCGGCTGGGCTGCGCGGGCGCGCTCACCGAAGCGCACTGACAGGTAACGCGGCTGAACTCCGAGTGGGCGGTCATCGCGTGAGTCGGGGCGTTGCGACTGCCAGCCGGTGGGCCTCGGCGATGACGTCAGTGTCGATGTCCTGGACGGTCAGATCGGTGTAGTCGATTGTGTCGTAGGCGTCGTCCAGCTCGGCGAGGCGTTCGGCGGCGGGTAGGCGGTCGTGTCCAAAGGTGTGGTGGGCCCACGCCGCGAAGGAGCGCGGGTCCAAGTCACCGGATAGAGCGCGTGTCGCCATGACCGCCAGGGTGGCTTCCTGCCCGGCCATGCTGTCCGGCTCGTAGTAGGGCAGGCCGACCTCGGCAAGCGCCTGCTCCAGGTTCTCGAACATGTCGCTGTTTTGTGCCGTGCGCAGTGCCACCGCGGCGAGCATCGCCAGGGCGTCGCCATCCGCGCCGTCGGCAAGGACGTCACAGGCCGCCCGGACAACGTCGGCCGGTGTTGCGTGATCAGTGCTCCAGAGGGCGGCCGCGTCGTGGAGTCTCGTCACGGCATCGGATCGGTTCACGGCGTCATCATGGCGGTCGGTCGCGACGTCCGCTTGCGAATATCCAGTTCGCGGCCTCCACCCACTCCGTCTCAGGTGCCCGTGAGCACGTCTGCGAGGTTGCCCGCGATCTGGCGGAGGGCCGGATCACCGAACAGCCCGCCGCGGTTGAACCGAACCAGGCGTTCGAGTTGGGCGTAGGCGAGGAGCGCTGGAGCAGGTCACCGTGGAGGTGGGCTCCGGCATCCGCATGGCGGCCGACGGCACCGCGCTCTACGACAAGGACGTGCAGAGGCAGGCGCGGCTCCCGGTCCGGCCGCCGGCGCTCGAGCTGGGCGGTGCGGCGGCACCGTTCGCCTCCATGGAGTCGACCCGGCCAAGCCGCTATGCCGTCACGTCCGCCAACATCCCCCGCAGGCAGAGGGCAATCTTGGGGACTACGCGGGCCTCCGGGCAGCACTGCTTCCCGACTCGGTGCACGGGCCTGCGAACAAGCCGCCAGTGGACGTGGACATCATCCAAGATCGGGTTCATCGTGGAGCAGGTGAGATCTCCGGTGCCGGAGTCGCCGTTGTGCTCGGCTCGCAGCATCCCGATCTCGTGCGGGCGTGGTCCGCTCCAGGCTGGAGCTCGGCGTCGGTCTTGGCGGCATGCGACCCGACAGTCACCAGGTCGGCCGTTAGGCTGAGCCGCGGTCATCGATGACAGCGGGAGGTCACGTGCGGCGCTCACTAGGCCTGGTCGCGGCCGCCCTGCTCATGGCGGCTCTCGCGGCCTGCGGCGATGACGAGGACCCTCCAGAGCGCGCCGCCTCGCTCGCTCCTTCCCCTTCGGCGGCGGCGGTCACCGGGCAGCCGCCCGCGCAGACTCGGGTTGTCGATGCGGCCGGCGACATCCTGCAGATGAGCGTCGGACCGCTTGTTCGCTCCGGGACCGCCGTCGTACTGACCGTGCAGACCCGGCTCGACAAGTCCGGCAGCGGGGGCGCCAGTCTCCTCAGCCGACACTTCTCGACCCTGCTGACGAACTCGTTCGACGCGGCCCGGCTCGTCGATGAGGGCGGGCGGCGGGTCTTTCTCGTCTCCAAGGGCCTCGACGGCAGCCGCTGCGTCTGCACGGGCGCTGTGCGCTTCGAGGTCGGCGAGACCCGGCCCCTGCAGGCTGTCTTCGCTGGCGTTCCCGCCGGGGTGGCGCGGCTTTCGGTGATGCTTCCGTACGCCGGGGTCTTCACCGACGTTCCCGTGGTCGACGGTGCCGTGCCGCTGCCGCCCAGCGCCGGCACCAAGGCCGGCGGGGTGCAGGATCCGCTCGACCCGGCGGCGGCCGCTCCCGCCTTCGCCGGGTCGCTGGAGTCCTACACCGAGCGGCTCGATGTCGCGTTGCGGACCCGGCGGACGGCCGAGCAGGTCGACATCAGCCTCGCCACCGACGTGTTGTTCCGGCTGGACAGCGCCGAGCTCACCCCCGGCGCCGGCAAGTCCATCGCCGCCGCGGTCGCGGATCTGCGGGCTGCCGGGCCGGCCCGCTGACCGTCACCGGCCATACCGACAGCACCGGGAGCACCGCGCACAACCAGGCCCTTTCCCAGCAGCGCGCCCGGGCCGTGGCCGGCGCGCTGCGGAAGTCGCTGCCCGACGGCGAGTGGCCGAAGACCGTCGCGGCCGAGGGCGAGAGCAAGCCCGCCGTGCCGAACGACTCGGCTGCCCATCGGGCGCTCAACCGGCGGGTCGCCATCACCTACCGGGCCCCGGCCCGGGCCGCCGCGACCCCCGCGCCGGCCGAGGCCGTACTGCCGAAGACCACCGGAACGCAGGGCCGGGCGCCGGACGGTGTCGAGGTCGCCATGCCGCTGAATCGTGGCACCATCCGGTTCGTGCCCGGCCCGGCCACGGTCCGCGGCCCGTTCCTGCTGGTCAGCCTCACCGCCCGCAACGTCGGCGACACCAAGGCGACCATCCTGGACTTCCTCGGCCAGGGCGTCTTCACCGTCCGGGACGAGTTCGATCCCTACGCCCGGTACGGCACCGCCGGCGTCCGGCTCCTGCAGGGCGACACGGCCGCCTACGGCCTCGACTACGAGTCCTCCCCCGGCGCCCACCGCTGCCTCTGCGACCGGATCCTCAGCAAGGCGATCCCACCGGGCAGCGAACAGGTGCTGTCTCTGTGGTTCCCGGCCCCGCCACCCGGTACGGCCACCGTCGCCCTCGATGTCCCCGACCGGCTGCGGATCACCGACATCCCCGTTTCCTAAAGGGAAGCAGAGCTGGGTCAGCGGGCGTATTTCGCCACGTACTGGTTGACCTGCGCCAGGTTGAAGCGGCCGCTCTCCGCCGCCCTTTCCTCCCAGGCGAAGACGCACACCGTCGCGATGCCGTCGAAGCCCACCTCCGCCAGCGTGCCGAAGAACAGGTCCCAGTCCACCTCGCCCTGGCCGATGTCCAGGTGCTGGTGGACCCGGACCGTCGAGCCCGGCGGGTTCACGATGTATCGCAGGCCCGACGAGCCGCGGTGGTCGAATGAGTCCGCGATGTGCACCTGGGTCAGCAGCGGCCCGGCGTGCCGCATCACCGCCGCCAGGTCGCCGCCCTGGTGGAACGTGTGCGGGGCGCAGTACAGGAACGTGACCAGCGGGGAGTTGATGCCCTTGACCAGGTTGACCCCGGCGATGCCGTCCTCGACGAAGTCGTCCGGGTGGGGTTCCAGGACCAGCCGCACGCCCTCGCGTTCGAAGATCGGCAGGAGCTCCTCCAGGGAGCGCCAGAACTGGGCCTCGCTCGCCGCGGACGCCTCCGGGCGGCCGTTGAACTCCGAGTTCATCACCTGCACGCCCAGGTCGACCGTGATCTCGATGGCGCGCTTCCAGTAGCGGACCGCCGCCTGGCGTTCGTCCTCGTCCGGCCCCGACCACTTGTACAGCGGCAGCACCGAGGACACCGACACCTCCGCGGCCGCCAGCTCGCGCTTGAACGCCGCCACGTCCGCCGACGAGGCCCGCGGGTGCAGGAAGAACGGCATGAAGTCGTCGCGGGGGGACAGTTCGATGTGGCGGTAGCCCAGGTCGGCCACCACACGGGGCAGTTCCAGCAGCGGGACGGTGCGCAGCATGTACGGATCCAGCGCGATCTTCACGGCAGTACCACCTCGTTCTCGTAGAAGGCCGGCTTCGGGGCCATGACCACCGGCACTCGTTCCCCGGTGCGCAGCGCCGTCACGCCCGCGTCCGACACCACCGCGGCCGCGTAGCCGTCCCAGGCGTTCGGCCCGACCGGCGCCCCGCCCCCGGCGAGCGAGTCGATCCATTCCTGGATCTCCACGTCGTACGCGCGCAGGAACCTGTCCCGCCAGTCCGCCGACACCGGCGTGGCCAGTTGCCGGGACGTGCGGACCGCCACCGGGCTCAGTTCGCCCAGGGCCGCCGTACCGTCCTCGCCCACGACCTCGCCTCGGATGTCGTAGCCGTACCGGATGTTCACCGAGATCTCCACGTCCACGAGCGCGCCGCCGGCCATCTCGAGGATCAGCAGCAGCGGGTCCTGCAGTGGGCCGCCGTTGCGGCTCTTGCGCGGGATCAGCACCCGGGCCGCGGCGATCTCCTCGCCGAACATCCAGCGGGCCATGTCGATCTCGTGCACCGCGGTGTCGGTGATCGCCATCTCCTTCTCGTAGAAGGACGGCACGCCCGCGTTGCGGTGGGCGCAGTGCATCATCAGCGGCGCGCCGATCGCGCCGCTGTCGACCACCTGCTTGAGCGCCCGGTACGCCTCGTCGTACCGGCGCATGTAGCCGACCTGCACCAGCCGGCGGCCGGCCGCCACCTCGGCGTGCACGATCCGCAGGCAGGCGCCCTGGGTCGTGGCCAACGGCTTCTCGCAGAAGACCGGTTTGCCGGCGGCGATCGACGCGAGGACGTACTGCTCGTGGGTGGGTCCCCAGGAGCAGACGACGACCGCGTCGACCGCCGGGTCAGCGATGAGTTCCTCGCCGGTGGCGTGCAGGGTGGCGCCGGGCAGGCCCTCGGCGACCTTCTTGGCGGTGTCCACGTCGACGTCGGTGACGGCGGTGACCGTCACTCCCGCCAGCACCGTGGTCATCCGCCGGATGTGGTCCTGGCCGATCATTCCGGTGCCGATGACACCGACCCGCAACACGCTCATGACCTCTTCTTCCTTGATGACAGCGCGGCCGGAGTCAGCGGCCGAGCTCGTGGGAAAGCTCGGTCAGCTCGTCGCCGCCGGCCATCTGGGTGGTCAGCTCGTCCAGGCCGACCTCGGAACGGTTCTTGTCCAGGACCGTGCCGCCCAGCTTGAGGATGATGAAATGGTCACCCACCAGATACGCGTGGTGCGGATTGTGGGTGATGAACACCACGCCCAACCCCGCATCACGCGCCGCCGCCGTGTACTTGAGCACCACACCGGACTGCTTGACACCCAACGCCGCGGTCGGCTCGTCGAGAATCAACACCCGCGCACCGAAATACACCGCACGAGCGATCGCCACACACTGGCGCTGACCACCCGACAGAGTGCCGATCGGCTGGTTGATGTCCTTGACGACGATGCCCATCTTGCGCAGTTCCTCATCCGCGATCCGCTTCATCTCCTTGATCCGCAGACCCGCAAGCGGATACTTACCGGCCCGCAGCTCCGAGCCGAGGAAGAAGTTGCGCCAGACCTCCATCAACGAGACCACAGCCAGGTCCTGATACACCGTGGCGATCCCGTGGTCCAGGGCCTCCCGCGGAGAGCCGAAGGTCAGCTCCTTGCCGTCGACCTTGAGGCTGCCCTCGTTGTGCGGATGCAACCCCGACATGATCTTGATCAGGGTCGACTTACCGGCACCGTTGTCACCCAGCACACAAGTGACCTCACCCGCGTTCACCCGCAGATTGATACCGCGCAGAGCCCGGATCGCGCCGTAACTCTTACCGATCTCGGCCATCTCGATCAACGGCTCGCCCTTACGCAGCTGCGAGTCCGCGTGCTCGGCCAGGGTGTCAGTCATGTCTGAGCCTCCATTGCCATGCCCTCGTGGCCCTCGCCTGCGAGGCCACGACCCGGTGCGGCTGGGTGCCGCTCGGTGCAGTCGGTCATGTCATCCCACCTTCCGCGCGGTGGACATCCGCTTGACGTAGAGGTTGACCAACACGGCGAGCAGCAACATCACACCGAGGAAGGCCTTGAACCAGTTCGGATCCCAGCC